>NZ_JANEWI010000001.1:0-267304 GCF_028069775.1 Citrobacter sp. Igbk 17
AACCAAAAGAATATAAATCTAAATTATTTTCATTTACAGCCCATTAATTCAAATCAAACGCTATTTTCTTCTTCTGAACATTTATCTCCTTTCCGGCCCTGTCTTTGATTAAGAATTCTCCTGGTTGTTTCCTTCCCCGTTAAGAAAATCACATATCTGTTTGAAATTACTAATAATTAACAATATCCCCCTTCAAAACCTATAGGAATCCCCTGTCATTATCGAATCGACGGACACAAAACCCCGCCGATCAATAAGCGAAATCTATCAATCATCTTCACAGAGGTGATTTAAACGATTTATCTTAAATTTTAACAAAGTGTAATATCTACTTTAAGAATAGTTAATGATTTAAATAAAGACAGAAAATATCTGTTGATATCCGAATAAATAAGGATGCGTTCAAAGCAAAGAGCGAAATATACCCGTCATATTTCAAGTTGCCTATGCGTTGGCTGCGTTAGTTCACCTCAGCCACATAGCATCTGTACGCCTGGGAATTCACTCCCCGGACTTCCTGCAACTGGAATTATTTAGGGCATACGAGAATTAATTAACATTTCATGCATCGCGAGAAACTCTTTTTTAACTAAAAAAAAGAGGCGACTGCTTGCACCAAAATTTCAAGGAGATCGTTATGTCTAAAGCTATTTTTTTGGGTGACTCAATTTACCCCTGGCTAGGCATGCGAGAAATCCTACGTGGCTCATCATTATATATTGATATCGCGTACCATTCCTCCCAGACGCTTTCTGCCGTCCAAACGCTATCTCATGAAACGGATTGCATCATTATTAATCCTGACAAATCAGATTTTTTAAAATATGCCAGGATTATCCGCAATATGGCTATACGACCATCCACAACGATCATCGTTTTAGCCGATGAAGCCACTTTTTCTATTTTTCAAACTGTTTGCGGAATGGCTCTGCAGTTCCTCGATCAGGACACCAGCCTTGATCAGCTATTGCAAACAATCACTTGTATCACAAACAACAAAAAGCCACGCAATATCAAAGAACTACAGACAAAAATAACGACCAACGAATTCAATGTGATGATGATGCTAGCCCGGGGGTGGTCACTGACACAAATCGCCGGCGTATCGCAAAAAAGTGAAAAAACAATCGGGGCGTACAAAAGCAACATTGCCAGAAAGCTGGGTAAAAGTAATACCCGGCTTAAGTACACCATTTCTCACTATAGCCAGCCGTAACTGACTTATTTAAGGATAGTAATCACGGTTAATTATTAAAGATTTTCTTTCGGCTCGTTTTTTAATTCCGCATAGCCCGGAAGGGATCACTGTTTTCGAAAACCGACATACCGGGTAGCACATCCGCGTGCCAACCATAGCCAACAACTCAACGTATTAACACATACATAACAGGAATGTAGACGAGGGTTATATATGAATAAGGTTTACAGCATTATTTGGAACGCGGCACTCGGTATCTGGGTTGTCGTCTCTGAATTAACCAGAGGTAAGAAGAAAAGCAGTTCCCGTAAAACTGTTGCGGTACTGGCAGCCAGCGCATTAAGTGGCGCTACGATGATGGCTTCAGCGGCGCAGATTACCGCGACGGGCGAGCGAAATATTTCTGACGACTTCCAGAACGGTATTTCTGCGGACGTTTATCAGGCTCCCCACGACTACGGCTTCTTATATGAAAATAAAACCGCCAGTCAGGAGCTCAATATCAGCGGCGCAATCCCGACGATTAATCCGGGTCAAAGCGGCGTTGTAGAATCAACCACCATCAGTAAATTGCTGCAAGAAAAAAAAATCACGCTGCAGGCCACCAGCCCAGGCCAGGGTGCCAAAACAATCACCACACCTGAAGAGCTGGCGGAATACCTGACGTATAACCAATCGGCTGAGCCTTCTCAAAGCGAAAACTTCACGGTGGTTGACCCCGCATTCCCGGACGGTTCAGAAACCATTAAAGTCTTTGATACCAATGTGTTAAGTAGTTTTCTTACTAAATCGCAAATCGGCGATTTCGTCTTAAATACTTATGATGCAACCAAGTCTGAAATCTATAAGCAGTTTGGTATCGCACTGGCAACCCATGGCGCTACGGCCAACCTGAACATAGGTAATGACACGCTCCATGTACGCGACAAAGCCAATACCATCGAGTTACTGGCCAAAGACTCCTCCTTACTGGAAGCACAAGGCACCAACAGCCAGGTAAACTGGCAGTCTGACAACTATATAAAATTTAACGCAGCACCCGTGGTCCCCACACAAACGTTCACCGGCTCAAAGCAAACCTCTGTCTTTGGCGATGATGTGTCGCTGATGACTTATGGCTATGACGCAGATGGCAAGGTTATCGAAACCGGGGTGCGCACATTCACCATTACCAGTACGCAGGAGTTGGCCGATTTTAACGACTTCCTGTTGGGCAGAAGTGACGACGCCGCAGAAAATGCCAATGGGGATAAGGTCAGCCAAATCCAATTGTGGCTGGATGCAAAAGAGGTCACAACCGCCACAGCAGCACAAGCAAAGTATGCCGGGTATATCGATAGCTTAATTCATTCCAGTCAGCCGTCTGACGAGCTCACCTGGGACTACAAAGTCTGGACCGATGGCGACTCACATACCAACAACGCCACTGCCGCGCGCGGTGAGTTGCATGCCATTTATGCCA
Source organism: Citrobacter sp. Igbk 17 (assembly GCF_028069775.1). Lineage (NCBI taxonomy): Bacteria > Pseudomonadati > Pseudomonadota > Gammaproteobacteria > Enterobacterales > Enterobacteriaceae > Citrobacter > Citrobacter sp. Igbk 17. Next base: position 2,661 of record NZ_JANEWI010000001.1, read on the forward strand.
ACGGCGCTGGCACTACCGGCACCCTGAACAAAGGGGCGATAATCGCCGTTGACGGCAGTATTAATGGCGTCATGAAAGCCATTGACGGTGGGGTTATCAACAACCTCGGCGAGCTGAACGCGCTACGCAGTTCTGGCGGGCAAAGCCTGGCGATTGGCATGTTGGCGCAAAACGCCGAAGCAACCAACCGCGGGACTATCAACTCAGGCCTGTTCATTGATAAAGATGGTAATCAAAACGTCAACAGCTACGGCGCATTCGGTATGCAGGGGCAAGGTACCAGCGTTATCACCAACGAAGGCACCATCAACCAGGCTATCACCACCGATAACTTCGGCACCGCATCTGCCGCCGATCCCTGGAGCAAAGATGTCCCGGATGCTTCACTGACGCTGGCCATTGGTATGCAGTTGTCCGGCGAGGCAAAAGGCGTCAATAACGGCAATATTAACGTCGTCGACGGACGGAAAAACGGTGCGTCTTACGGTGACGGCACCGCCTTTGGCGTGGAAGTTGCGGGAAATGCGACCTTTACCAACAGTGCCGATGCCGCTATTTACCTGGGGCGTGACGCAAGTAACCTGACCCAGGATGTCATCATGCCCGGTGGTGCCAGCCTGAGCGCCGGGATTATGACCAAAAGTACCCAAGAGGTTATTAACAACGGTCTCATCACCTTGGGCACCGGTGTCCGTAACGCGGCAGGAATTTTGATCGGCAACGCAACCGGTAACGTACTGAATACGGGCAACATCGTCATCAATGGTAATGGGGATGCAGGGAACAGCAAGAACTACGGTATCTCCGTGCGTGACAGCGGCGCGGAAAATAATCAGCAAATCAGAAACGACGGCAAGATTAACGTCAACGGCACGAATAACGTGGGGATCCACGTCAGCGCCAACAAAAAGAACGCCGCAGTAACCACCAGCGATACAGGTTCCATTATCGTAGATGGTACGGGTGGCATCAACGATCGTAACTATGCGGTCTGGGCTGAAGGTGGCACCAACGGACAGGCGACAGTCAACGTCTATTCCAACATCATATTGGACAAGGTCGGGAATATCGGCGTGCACGTACGTGATAACGCCATTGCTAACGTCGACAACCTGAGCAGCCCGGTGTTCAACAACACCGATCAGATTGGCTATTATCTGTATGGGGAAGGCGCTACCGCCAATATTGGTCAGGCGGTGATGAATGACAACGGTAAAGAACGTACCACCATTTTCCGTATTGCCAATGGTGCATTGTTGTCCGGCGACCCCAACGATCCGCAGAGCCCGACCCAATCCAACCTTGATCTCACCTTAAGCGGCAAAAACTCTGTTGGCGTTCTCGCTACCGGCGCAGGCAGTAAAGTCGATACTGGTGAAGCCACATTTACCGTGCAGGGTAGCGATTCCGCAGCGCTGGTCATCGAAGGCGGCGCCAGCGGTAATATCAGCAACAAAACCACCATTAATTTAACCGGTGAACGTACCGTTGCCGGGGTGGTTGATGGCCAGGCGCATCAGCTCAATGGTCGCAATCAGGACAATGCCACCAGCACGACGCTTACCTCAAACGCGAAGATCACCTCTGAAGCCAGTGGCAATGAAGTGATTGCCTATATAGCGAGAAATCTGGGTAACCTGATCCTCGATAGCGAATCGAGTATCAATCTTGCCAGCGTCGACAGTATCGGCGTGGACGTTCAACAAGGCGGGAGTCTGACCAATAAATCCGCCTCCGCTCTGCATGTCAGCAACGGTATCGGCGTTCGCGCGTCGGGTGCCAGTGCGCAAATTAATCAACTGGGCCAGGTTAAGGTTGATGATGGCACCGCTGGCGTATTGCTGACGGAAGGGGCCAGCCTGCAGATTAACGGCATTAGTGGCGACAGCATTACCACCAACGGCACCGCCGATGGCATTCGTCTGGCAGATAAAGCCGGCGACCTGTCAGCGCAGCATGTGAAGATCCGTGCTGATGGCACAGGCGCAGGTATTCAAAACGATGCTAACAACACCAATATCACACTGCAAAATGTGACCATCGATGCCAACGACGGCGCGGGGATCCGCACCAGCGTTGCCCTGAACATGAAAGATGGGCTTGATAACATCCTGAACGTCAATGGTAAAGGTACCGGCTTCGCTTTTGAGCAGCACGACGGGAGCGCGACAACGGGTAACCTGGCCATCGGTAAAGGCTATACCATTGAGGTACTGAATAGCGAAGGCAGCGGTATCCGCGCCAACACAAACGGTAAAGTCACTACCAGTGCCGATATCAATGTGCGAAACGCCGCCGGTGGCTCTGCCATCATCGCGAAAAACGTCAGCGCGTTGACCAACAGCGGAAAAATTGTCTCAGCCAGCACCACGGCTCCAGTGATTGACGCCAGCGGCGACAGTAATAAAACCATTACCAACACCGGTACCCTTCAGGCCCTGACCGACACAGCGGTGGCTATCGAATCGGGCAAGGGCAATGACACGATTGATATCAGTAAAGGCACGACCAGTGGCGTGATCAACACGGGTGAAGGCACTGATACCTTTAACTGGCGTAGTGGCTCTTTTGCGGGCGAAGTGAATTTCGCGGGAGCCAACGGCAACAATAAAGCCAATATTGGCGACGTTGAACTGAATGAGACCCGCCACATCACTACGAAAGCCGGTAGCGGCAACGCCCTCACCTTCACCGATACACATGGCATCAGTGCAAAAATTGGCAGCCTGAGCGGCGATAACCTGACCACTGGCACCAACATCGGCACGGGGTGGGATTCACTGACGATTAGCGGTCAAAAGGCGGATATGCGTATTGTCGACCGTCTGGAACTGGCCAGCCAAACCATTGCCGTTACCGGCGGTGCAACGCTGCGTACAGGCGATCACGGTGAATCCACCAGCACCGCGGCAACGATTGCTGATTACGATGTGACGACTCAAGGCCCAGACAGCCGGGTCATCTTTGATACCCAGGGTGATAACACCGCAGCGCAAATCTATAACGGTACTATCAGCGGCGACGGGAAGTTCGAACGTGCGGCAGGCGGTACCACGGTATTTACCGCCAACAACAGCTACAAAGGCTCTACCACCATTGCGCAAACAGGTACGTTGCAGTTAGGTTCCGGCGGAAATACGGGCGAAGTCAGCGACGTTTCTGACATCATCGATAACGGCATACTGGTAATTAATCGCGCCAACGACGTCCTGCTGAACGGCGTTATTTCCGGTATCGGTGCACTGCAGCAAATAGGTGGCGGCATTACCCGTCTGGCCGGCAACAACATCTATACCGGCGACACAACGGTCACCCACGGCACGCTGTTGGTGAATGGCGATCAAAGCGCGGCACGTGGCGCAACCACCGTCAGCGGCACATCCACACTGGGTGGTAATGGCATTATCGGCGGCAACGTGTTGATGAACGATGCTACAACGATTAGCGCTGGTGACGGCGGTGCGGGTACGTTATCCATTAACGGTAATCTGCAGCTTGGCAGCAAAACGACGTCCGCCTTCGAACTGGGCCAGGCCTATACACCGGGCGGTAAGCTGAATGACCTGATCGACGTCAAAGGCGATCTGCAACTGGATGGGACTCTGGATGTCACCACATCATCAGGCGGGAATTTCGGCCCTGGTGTGTACCGTATTTATAACTACGGCGGTACGCTGAATAACCAGACGCTGGAGTTAGGTGCTGTACCGGACAGTCAGGATAAGAGCAACATTTTTGTCCAGACCTCTATCGACAAACAGGTCAACCTGGTAAATGCCAATGGCGTGACCCTGCAATTCTGGGATGGCGCAACCACCAGCCAGAACCACGGCTTAACGGGCATTGAAGGCAACAGCAAGATTGACGGTGGCGATGGTAAATGGATGGCGATCGGTGCTCAGGGTGACAACAACTGGACGACAGCGACCGGCGAGGGCAACGCCCCGTGGGCGCAGAAGTCCTTTGCCGTATTCACCACCCAGGGTGGCACCGTTACCGTGGATAACGCTGCAGGTGACGTCAACTTCTCTGGCGCGCAGTTTGATGCCGATGGTTACGTCGTAAAAGGCGATGCACTTAACGCCTGGGCCACCACAGAAAATGCCACCCATGCGGGGCAGACACCGGGAACCGGTGAACTGTTGCTGCGCGTAGGCGCCGGTGGTGCGGGACAAAACTTTACGGCAACCATTGAGTCAATCCTTCGTGAAGCCAGCACCAACGACAAACTGACACTGGTGAAAACCGACCTCGGCCGTCTGATCCTAAGCGGGGATAACACATATCGCGGCGGCACGCGAATTGATGGCGGTACGTTGCAGATCGCCTCTGACAGCAACCTCGGCCAGAGCGGAACCGATTTGGCGATTAACAACGCCTCGACGCTGCAATTAGGCGCAGATTTAACCAGCAATCGCACCATTGAGCTGGGCGCCAATGCTAATGCGGCCGTATTCGATCTCAATTCGCACCACTTCACGCCGACCGGCGAGATTACCAGTGATGGCAAACTGAAAGTCACCAGTAGCTCAAGCGATGCGGGCAGTACTCTGACGCTCGACCGTGCCAACAGCTACAAAGGCGACACAGAAATTGCCGGTACCGGTAATAGCAACAATGTGACGGTCAATGCCAGCAAAACAGGGGTATTCGGCAGCAACGAGAGCAGCACCATCACGGTTAATAATGGGGCAACGCTTAACGTCAGCGGCGCAGACACCCGTCTGCAATCATTGACCATGAACATTGCCGACAGCCTGTTAACGCTGGCAGATACCGTCACCGCCGCCAGTGCCAAACTGAATCTGACAGGTAAAGCCAAAGCCGTACTCTCAAACAACGCAACAGCCGGTGACGCGACGGTCAGCGTGGCGAAAGACAGCACACTGGCGCTGGAAGACAATGCCAGCGGCGGGAATGCCATTGTGACCAACAGTGGGCTGATGACCATGGCCGATGAGGCGATGGCAGAAAATACTCGCGTGGAAAACCTTGCAGGCGGTCTGGTAGATATCAGCGCAGTAAACAGCGAGACCGCCATCGGTTCGTTGTCCGGCGCAGGTAACGTCGAGTTGGGTAGTAAGCAACTGTCGCTGGGAAATCTACACCTTCCTGACACCATCAGCGGCATTATCAGCGGCAACGACGGTAGCCTGGTGAAAGTGGGGAACGGTACGTTGATCCTGACAGGCGACAACACCTACACCGGTATCACGGATGTCAATGAGGGCGTGTTGCTGGTCAACGGCAATCAGTCTGCTTCTACCGGTCAGGTCACAGTGAAATCGGGTGCCACCCTCGGCGGTAACGGTATTATCGGCGGTGCGGTCGATGTGCAGGATAACGGCCACATTACTGCCGGTGCCGCCATCAATAGCGTGGGTAAACTGACTACCGGTTCTCTGACGCTCAGCGATAACGCCCAACTGGATTATCAGTTTGGACAGGCTTATACCCCGGGCGGTGCTTTCAACGACTTGATTGACGTGAATGGCGATCTGACGCTCGACGGTAAGCTCAACATTGAAACCTCACCGGGCGGTAGCTTTGACGTTGGCGTCTATCGCGTCATCAACTACACCGGCACATTGACTAACAATGTGATGGATATTGCTAACGCGCCGGAAGCGGCTGACAGCCTGTACGTGCAAACATCGGTGAAAAATCAGGTCAACCTGGTCAACCATGCCGGGCTGACGCTGCGCTTCTGGGACGGTACCGGCGGTGAAAATGGCGAGCTGAAAAATAACGGCGTCATCAACGGCGGTGATGGTATCTGGCAGTCAAGCCAGGGGAACGACAACTGGACGACGGATGAGTCTACGCCAGAAGGCGCGCTGAACGCACCGTTTACCGATGCCGCATTTGCCGTCTTCCAGGGGGAAGCCGGTAATGTGACCGTCGATAACAGCAAAGGCGACGTGATCATCAGTGGCGCACAATTCGCCACCGACGGTTATCGTGTAGGCGGTGAAGCCATCACTACCGATACCGCCAATACCTTGATTCGCGTCGGCGATGGCACGGTCGATGGTATCAACTACACCGCAACCATTGATAGCGTGATCCGCGGTACCGGTGGTCTGAATAAAGGCGACCTCGGTACATTAATCCTGACAGGCAACAACACCTACAGCGGCGGTACGACTATCACGTCAGGGACGCTTCAGGTTGCAGGCGATACCAACCTCGGCACAGCAGAAACCGGAATCACCTTCAACGGCGGTACGCTGAAATATGGTGAAGCGTTTGATACCGCACGTCAGGTTACGCTGGAATCTGGTGGTGGGACATTCGACACCAACGGACATGATGTATCCCTGCTGACGGAAGTCGAAGGTAACGGTCAACTGACCAAAACCGGTAAAGGTTCACTGACGCTGACGCTGGATAACACCTATACCGGCGGCACCACCATCGAACAAGGTGTATTGCAGCTCGGTACCGGCGGTACGATAGGTAGTATTGAAGGGGACATCGTTGATAACGGCGTGCTCAACGTTAATCGCGCCGATACGCTGGCGTTAAGCGGAAACATCAGTGGTGCAGGCCAGCTGCATCAGACCGGTAATGGTACGACGGAGCTGCAAGGTCAAAACAGCTACAGCGGTGCAACACTCATCACCAGCGGGGTATTGCAAGCCGGTGATACCAACACCCTGAGTGCCGCCTCGCACCACTATGTTGTCGCGGGCACCACCCTGAATACCCAGGGTTATAACCAGACAGTCGCCGGGCTGAGCAACGGTGGTGATGTATCACTTATCGGCCAGCACCCTGGTACAACCTTAACGGTTAAAGGGGATTACAGCGGCGAACAAGGCACTATCAACATGGCGGCCCGGCAGAATGCCGGCGGCACAGGTATTGCCGACCGACTGATTATTGATGGCGGTAAAGCCAGCGGAAGCACGTTGCTGGATATCGACGGTTCCGGGCTCGGCGCACCGACCGTGGGTGACGGTATCGAAGTGGTCACGGCGCTCAATGGCGCAACGACGACGGCGCAAACGTCGCGGGATGCCTTCCATCTTGCCGCTGAGCGTATGGCTGCGGGTGCCTTTGAGTATCAGCTCCACGCCGGGAATGCTCAGGGTCAGGGCGAAAACTGGTATCTGCGGAGTGAATATCGTCCGGAAACCATGCTGTATTCCGGTCTCGCCAGCGTGGTTCGCCAGGGTGACATCAGTCTGCTGGGCAACATGCACCAACGTATGGGTGATGAGGTTAAACCGGGTATTGATGAAGACAATCGCGCCTGGGCGAGAATGATTGGTTATTCCGGTAAAACCAAACTGGATGATGCAGCCGGTACGCAAACCAGCTCCCATACCATGGGTATTCAGGTCGGCGTCGATATGTACGCCAATGAAAGCTGGAAAGCCGGTATGTACACCAGCATTCTGGATATCGACAGCAATGTGAAAGGCAGTAAAACGGGCAGCAACGGCAAAGGCGGCAACATCGACGACAACGCATTTTACGTTGGCGGTTATGCCACCTGGTTCTCTGGTGACGGTATGTATGTCGATAACGTGCTGCAGTACGGGAACCATAAATCCCGCCTGTCGGCATCGGGTAACAACGGCTCTTACACCGTCAAAGGCAATACGCTGACGGCCTCAACTGAAGTGGGTAAAGCATTCCGTTTAGGTGCCAGCGCCTGGAGCCTGGAACCGCAGGCCCAGTTGATCTATCAGTACAGCGACTTTGATAACAGCACGCTGGATGGTGTAACCCAAACGAGAGTGAATATGGACACCGCCGATTCATTTACTGCGCGTCTGGGCGTGCGTCTGGTCGCGGACTACGACACCAACCACGGCAAGTTCCAGCCGTACGGCCGGGTAAACGTCTGGCAGGGTCTGGGTTCCAAAGATAAAACGCACTTCAGCAATGCGGTCGCCACTACCACACTGGAATCTTCACAGCAGTACTCCAGCACCGAGGTTGCAGCGGGTCTGTCGTGGTCTATCGATCGTAATCTGCAGGTCTACGGCGAACTGGGGACACAGTTCAGCAACGGCAGCAATAAATCGCAGGTTGAAGCCCCGGTCAATGCGTCTATTGGCTTTAAGAAATCGTTTTAAGCAGGCATAACCTCGCAAGCCCCCTGTTCACAGGGGGCTTTTTTTTGCCGTTCAGGGCCGCCTGATGCGCTACGCTTATCAGGCTGACAGACTTACCAGCAACGCGGAACAATCAAGGGATTGGGAAACGTAAATAAGGAGGGATTAACGGTTATATTGCGCTAACAGTGAAGGGATCTCTTCTGCCAACACCGGGGGAGAAATGAAGAAGCCTTGAATTTTGTCGCAGCCAATCTGCGTCAGGCGATCAAGTTGAGACTGGGTTTCGACCCCTTCGGCCAGGACTTCAATGCCAAAATTGTGCGCTAAAGAAATGATGCCCTCAATAATCCTTGTCGATTTAGTGTCGGGTTCTATTTCGGTGACAAACTCTTTATCAATTTTTAAGGTATCAAAAGGATATTTCAGCAGATAATTAAGATTAGCGTGCCCGGTACCAAAATCATCGAGCGCTAATTTGACCCCTATTGCCTTCAGTTCCGTCATATTTTTCGCCGCTATTTGACTGTCACACAGCGGCGATGTTTCCGTTACTTCAATCTGGCATCGATGAACCGGAAGGCCGGAAGCGGCTAGGTTTTGTCTTATTCGTTGAGGTAAAAGAGGATCGCAGAATTCAAGCGCAGAAATATTTACTGATAATACAAGAGGTTCAGGCCAGGCACTCGCAACATTCCACGGTGGACTGGCAACCATATCTTCAATTGAAAATATATTGCCACTGTCTTCCAGTAACGTGATAAACACATCAGGAGAAATCATACCCATCTGAGGACTGTTCCACCGCATTAATGCTTCAAACCCGCTAATACACTCGGTATGTAAATTAAAAATAGGCTGATAAACCATATAAAGCTGACTGGTATTCAATGCCTTTTCAAGCGCGGTGAGCACCTCATCGGAATTAAACATTCCCCTCTCCCTTTACAAATCATATACATTAAAAACCAGTCAAAATCACTCCCGAGTTGTACCTGCTGTTAAGTGCGCTACATCAGAAAAGAATAGCCAGGTTAGGGTAAAAAAGACATGCTATGGGTAAATCTGACAATCAGTTTATTCAGATCAGATGTATTGGTCAGTCCCAGCTTGGCGACAACTCTCATTTTATGCGCCTGAATAGTCTTATAGTTCAGACTAACCAGCTCAGAAATTTCCTTGGCAGAATAACCACTTACCAATAGACTGAGGATTTGTTGTTCTCTTTCCGTCAATCTTTTCTGCGAGCGATACAGCCGGGGATTCCATTTCCCGACCGATAACGTTGCCAACTGAGAAAAATCACGTAATGAGGATTTCTCAGTCAATACTATCGTTTTTTCAACGTATAATAATTCAACACATAATTTCGCCACCAAACTATCAGCGACGATGACGACGACGCTATTATAAAACTTGAACCGGTTTTTATTCAAAAACTGCACAATGGCGGAACACGGCTGTTCATTGTTAATGATATTAAAAACCATTGTCTGATGCTGGCATAATGACGACTGCTGCAACATATCCTCAAACTGGAATGTTTTTATCGGCACATGTTTGCTTGTCAGGTAGGCAAACATACCGTTGCCCACAAAATTATCACTGCCACACATCAACATCCTGTTCATCGCTCCTTATAAGCTTCTAATTTTATTACTCATTAAAAATTTAATAATGGTTTTCTCAACTTCAGCCTCTTCACGACGGTTCTTAAAATCGAACTCGCAAGAAACCTGATGACAGGAATACAACTGATTATCCTCATCAAATTCGTTGATCGCGACGACATCAATGACCTTTAAATCAAGCTGAAAACTGCCGAACGTATCAAAATCCAGAGCAGCATTTTTAATCACTGCATCCTTGTAAAGAAAACGGGCATTAACATCTTTAGCGATTAACGCACAGCCACCCTGAGAGATGTTTTTAATCTTAAGTGAGTAGTTCTCTCCGTTTTTGTAACGACCAAAACAGAAAAAATCGAACCCCTTCAGAAAAGAAAACCGCTGATTCTGTCGCTGTTGGGCAAAGAAAATCATATCCGGGATGAGGTAGGATAATCCTGCCTCAGCACCTGTTGATGGGGTTGCTTCAAATCTGGCGCTAAATTTTATAATCCCGCTGTCACTGTGCAGGATAAAGTACTGGATCTTTTCAGGAATGATGTCTTCATGACCGGTGACCACAAAGCGTTCGAAATCGATCCTTTCTAACTGCGTGATGACGCTGGTGTTTTCACATAAAACTTCCAGCTTCGTCTTCTTATGCAGCTCTTCACGAAGGATAGCGATGATCTCAAACTTGTTGTCCTTTGCTAATCCAAAGTTCATTCTAAAACCCTTATTTCCATATTTAAGATATGTCTCGGCCCCGGTCTGATGACAGACAAAAACGCGAGATCAGCATCCACCCCTGGCGCCTAATTACCATAGTGGATTCCATGTCGAACAGTTGATTAAAACTTAAGTTTTTAACTATCTTTTGTCATTTATTGATACGTAAAAACATTTAATCAGAATTAATTTTAGCTTAAGCCATGCCTAAAACCATGCAAACCTACGCAATAGCTATAACAAAAGCGAATAACAAGACTTATAAAAATACGATTTTGAGATAATAAATAGCAATAATCGCATAGAAATAAAATAGAAAAAATGCTGTAAAACTAAGGGGTTGACAAGACAGAGCGTGGATGGAGGGGAGCTGAACCTACAGGCACAATATCCAGCGGGGGGTCATTAGCCAACTGATACCAATACCATGACGTCTCCTTTCACAGGGAAGAATGCATTATTCAGGTATATTAGTCATAATTTAACTTAAGTGATAAAAAAGGCCAGCATCATGCTGGCCCCGGTAAATACCGAATTAAATTAGAGTGGCAAACTATCTTACAGAGGGTACAGCGTTAAAAATTCAATACTGTTGTTTAACGATTGCTCGGGCAGAATCAGCTATTATCATTACTGCCCCAGCCAACATTAACGTATCTTTTAGCACCAGACGTCCCGCCCCCGATAAATACGGAAAGCCGTGGTGTAAATCACCCAATGGCATAACCCATGCTTCTGGTGTGGTAATTAAAAACGACAAGGTGACAACCGGCGTTGCAAATGCCAGCACTCCCCCCATCAATCCTAACCACCGGCTGATCGGGTTAGCAAGCACCAGCAACGCGATAATAATTTCAACTACGCCAAGCCCATTAGAGAAGCGATACGTATTATTCGCAGTTTGCCATTCTCGCTCTTGCGGTTTTAACTCACCTTCGTGCGTCAAATGCTGTTGGTATTCATTCGGATGCTCATAAAAGAATGACATCAGCGGGCTGTTTGCCACAAACGGTGTAATACTGTCAGCTTCATAAGGTATAAATTTCAATAAACCAATCCAGATAAAGACAATCGCAATACTGAGGCGAATCAAGGTTAATCCAATTCGATCCCCCTGCCCCAGTAAACGAAGATATTTTTCCATGACAGCAATCCTACTTGTACAAAATGGCAGTGGCATAAGTACTGCTATCAATTCTCATCGAGGTAATTTTCCATGAGGATGCCTGCTTTTCTTGCGCCAGTTTAGCAATGGCCGCTTCGACAACAGAAGGTGCCGCTGAAACAGCGGATACACTGACGTGGGCCAGTTCGGTTGGTGTCTGGGCCAGTACGGAAAAAGTCACTGGTGCCGCCAATAACGTTGTCATCAGTAGCGTCGTTTTAACCATGTTCATTTCTATTTCCATTCATTCGTAATTTCAGTACCGATATAATAAAACACAGCCACTAATTTCATTTATTCCAGAACGCCAGAATAGCTGTTCGATAGTATTGCTTTATAAAAACATGATAAAAAAAAGCCCCACACAAGTGGGGCAAAGATGCAGACGCTATATTTATTATTGAATGAGAGAAAAAAGATCGTTTAATGACTCACTCATACTTGGATGGGTAAATATTTGGTCGCGCAATACGGTATAAGGTAACCCGGCATCCATCACCGTTTTAATGATATTAATCATCTCATGCGAATCCACACACAGCAGTGAGACACCTAATATCCGCTGCGTATCCGTGTCCACCACCGCTTTAAGTACACCACGCGTATCATCCATGACTCGCGCCCGTGGAATCGCAGCGACGGGAAGCGTCACCACCTGTACCGCCGCACCACTGGCACGAGCCTGCTCTTCAGTCATCCCCACGCGGGAAAGCGGCGGTGTCATAAACACGGAATATGGCACATTTTGCCGATCGCCGGTGTTTCGCAGCCCTTCGCCTAACAGACCATCACGCACAATACGGAAGTCGTCCAGTGAGATATAGGTAAATTGCAGCCCCCCCGTTACATCTCCCATCGCCCAGATGTTATCCGCCGATGTCCGCAAATACTTATTCACAATAATGCCGCCACGATCGTTCACATCGACACCGGCTTTTTTCAGTTGCAGCTGTTCGGTCGCCGGCTTGCGGCCTGATGCGACCAGCAGTGCGTCAACAACCTGTTCCCCTTCCGGCATCTGTAGCTGCACCGCGCCATCCTGAGACGAAACCGACTGCACCTTAGCATTGAGGATCAGCTCTACGCCTTTATCGCGTAAAATATCAGCGATCGCATCGGCGATATCCCGGTCCTCACGGGGTAAAAACAGTGGTGCAGCCTCAAAAATAGTGACCTGACTGCCGAAGTTGGCAAACATCGACGCAAACTCAACGCCGATATAGCCCCCTCCCAGGATACCCAGGTGCTGTGGGCGTTGGGTCAAATTCAGCAACCCCGTGCTGTCAAAGACGCCTGGCGTACTGGATAATCCCTCAATATCCGGAATCGTCGACTGTGCACCGGTATTAATAAAAATCTTCTCACCGCTCAGCTCAATCGTTCCTGTCGACTGCATTACCCGCACGGTATGGTTGTCGACAAATTCAGCACGCCCTTCAATCACATCCACATTTTCCAGATCGGCCAGATTATGGAAGTTTTTATCGCGCAGAAAACTGACCACGGAAGTTTTACGTTGCATCGCAGTCGCAAAGTCATGCTGAAGCTCAGCATCGTGCACCAGGGTTTTGGTTGGAATACAGCCGATATTAATGCATGTTCCGCCATACATGGTGTTGGATTGCTCAATAATCGCTACCCGCCAGCCCGTCTTTGCCAGCGTAGCCGCCAGCGTCTTACCTGCTTTGCCAAATCCAATAATGATCGCCTGATACTGTTTCATACTGCCTCTCCGCAAAGTCATTGTTCATTTGTTACTCTGGATTATAGGCAGTGCCCTGTCAGGTCAGCATATCCATAACGCGCCACTTTTTGTTCAATCGTCTACAGCCATATAATAAAAACTTAAAAGCCCCCAGATAAAATATAAAGTAACCATTTGATGGTATTACCTTAATGTAAAAAGATGACGATAATTACGGTTCTATCAACGACAATAAAAATTGTTCAGGAGTCTTTATGGATGCACTTAGCCGCTTGCTAATGCTTAACGATCCGCAGGGTTCTATTGATCAAAACTGCCTATTGAGCAGAGACTGGCAACTCCCTCATGCAGCAGGTGAGTTATCCGTGATCCGCTGGCATACGGTAACCCAGGGTAGCGCTTTACTGGAGATGCCTGACGGCAACACTTATACACTGCGTCCAGGTACGGTAGTCATCTTGCCGCAAAACTCCGCGCATCGGTTGTGCCAGTCAGGTGAAGAGCAAACGCATATTGTCTGCGGAAGTCTGCAACTACAGACATCCTCCCGCTATTTCTTAACCGCGCTGCCGGAAGTTTTGCTGCTGGCACCTGGCGAAAATAGCCCCGCTTACCACTGGCTTAAGGCGATGATTGGGCTGATGCAGCAGGAATCATTGAGCATGCTGCCCGGTTCCAACGTTGTGTGCAGCCAGCAATGCGCCACGCTTTTCACGTTTGCCGTTCGCGAATGGTTATCTCAGGCTCCCCCCGCCAAAAATGTGCTGAATCTGCTATTACATCCCCGACTGGGAGCCGTGGTGTTCCAGATGCTGGAATCACCCGCACATCCCTGGAGTGTTGAAGAACTGGCGCAGCGCGCGCATATGTCCAGGGCCAGTTTTGCCCAACTGTTTCGCGAGGTTTCAAACTCCACGCCGCTCGCCGTACTCACCACATTGCGTCTGCAATTCGCCGCCCAGATGCTGTCGCGCGGCGCCCAACCGTTGGTCGTGATTGCCGAATCGGTGGGATATGCCAGCGAGTCATCTTTTCACAAAGTTTTTCTGCGTGAATTCGGTTGCACGCCTGGCGAGTACCGTAAACGGGTGAAAGCGCTGGAATCATAGCGCCCACCTTCAAAGGAGTGAAGGCGAGCGCTAGCAGGGGCTATTTCTGGGTGCGATGCCTGTGTAGCCACATCAGCTTATACGCTGCCGGAATGATGAACAGTGACAGCAACGGTGCTGTGATCATGCCGCCAATCATCGGTGCAGCGATACGGCTCATGACTTCAGACCCGGCTCCCGTTCCCCATAAAATCGGCAGCAGACCCGCAATGATGACCGCCACAGTCATTGCTTTAGGACGCACACGCAGTACCGCTCCGTGGTACAACGCCTCATCCAGTTTATCCACGGTAAAGGTTTGCGGATTTTCCAGCGCAGGCTCTGCTTCAATGGCGTGGCGCAGGTACATCAGCATCACCACACCAAATTCGGCAGCCACGCCTGCCAATGCGATGAATCCAGTTCCGGTCGCGACCGACATATGGAATCCCATCCAATAGAGAAACCAAATTCCGCCTACCAGCGCAAAGGGCACACTGGTAATAATCAACAGTGCTTCACCAAAACGACGGAATGCCAGATACAGCAGCACGAAGATAATCATCAGCGTCATCGGCACCATCAGTTTAAGCTTGTGGCTGGCGCGCTCAAGCAGCTCAAACTGCCCGGAGAATGCCACGCTGGTCCCTGGTTTTAGCTGGACGTTTTCCGCAATCGCTTTTTTTAGATCGTTCACCACCGACACCATGTCGCGATCGCGGGCATCAATGTAGATCCAACTGGTTGGCCGCGCGTTCTCCGTTTTCAACATCGACGGCCCCGAAACCACCTGCACATCCGCCACATCCGCTAGCGTGATTTGCTGTTTCATTGGCGTCAATATCGGCAGATTGCGTAGCGTTTCCGGGCTATCGCGATAGCTTTGTGGATAACGCAGATTAATCGGATAGCGGGCGATACCTTCAACCGTTTCACTTACCATCGCGCCGCCTACCGCTGAGGTGATAAACAGTTGCACATCACCGACGGTCATCCCATAACGGGCGGCCTTTTCACGATGAATATCTACGCTAAGATAACGCCCGCCGACCAGACGTTCAGCCAATGCGGACGCCACACCAGGCACCGTTCTTGCGACTTCTTCGATTTGCTCTGCCGTGGCGTCAATATCCGACAACACGGTACCCGAAACTTTAATGCCGATAGGACTTTTAATCCCCGTAGAGAGCATATCGATACGGTTACGAATTGGCGGTACCCACAGATTCGCCAACCCCGGTAAACGAACGGTTTTGTCCAGTTCCTCAATGATTTTGTCCATCGTCATCCCTGGACGCCACTGATCCTGCGGCTTCAGTTGGATGGTGGTTTCCACCATTTCTAACGGTGCGGAGTCGGTCGCCGTTTCAGCTTTACCGGTTTTACCAAACACGCGCGCCACTTCAGGAACCGTCATGATGAGCTTATCGGTTTTTTGCAGCATATCTGCCGCCTGTGCTGCGGAAATTCCCGGTAAGGTTGAAGGCATATACAACAGATCGCCTTCGTTAATCTGCGGTAAAAATTCGCCCCCAACCTTATTCAGCGGGAAGATAACGGTCAGGATCGACAGCACCGCCACCAGCAGGGTCGTTTTCGGCCAGTGCAGCACTTTCAACAATAACGGATGGTAAATACGAATCAGGAAACGGTTAAGCGGGTTGCTGCTTTCCGCTGGGATCTTGCCACGGATCCAAAACCCCATCAGGATCGGGATCACCACAATGGCCAGAAACGCAGCACCTGCCATAGCGTAGGTTTTGGTAAATGCCAGCGGACCAAATAACCGTCCTTCCTGCCCTTCAAGCGTGAAGATGGGGATAAACGACAGTGTGATAATCAGTAAGCTAATGAACAGCGCCGGGCCGACTTCCACCGAGGCATTGGTGATGACTTTCCAGCGCGTGTCGTTATCCAGCTTTTCACCCGGATGCTGATGCCCCCACTCTTCCAGCCGCTTATGCGCGTTCTCAATCATAACGATTGCGGCATCAACCATCGCACCGACCGCGATGGCTATCCCCCCAAGCGACATAATGTTGGCGTTCAGTCCCTGGAAATGCATCACGATAAACGCGATACACAGTCCCAGTGGCAGAGAAATTATGGCCACCAGCGCTGAGCGGATATGCCACAGGAAAAGCGCGCATACCAGCGCCACAACGATAAACTCTTCCAGTAGCTTGTAGCTCAGGTTATCAATCGCGCGATCGATCAGTTGACTGCGATCGTATGTTGTAACTACTTCAACACCTTCCGGCAGACTGCTCTTCAGCGTTTCAAGTTTAGCCTTAACCGCAGAGATCACCTCGCGCGCATTTTTACCTGAGCGCAGGATGACTACGCCGCCTGCCACTTCGCCTTCGCCATTCAGTTCGGCGATCCCACGGCGCATTTCCGGCCCAATTTGTACGCGGGCAACATCACGCAGATAGACCGGAACGCCATCAGCGCCGGTTTTCAGTACGATATTATTGAAGTCATCAAGGGACTGCAGATACCCACTGGCGCGGACCATGTATTCCGCTTCGGCCATTTCGACAGATGAACCACCGGCTTCCTGGTTTGAGGCATCCAGCGCCGATTTTACCTCACCCAGGCCGATGCCATATTGCGTCAGCTTCATCGGATCGATGACAACCTGGTACTCTTTAACCACACCGCCCACCGAGGCAACTTCCGCCACGTTAGGGATAGTTTTCAATTCATATTTTAAGAACCAGTCCTGCAGCGAACGTAATTCAGCAAGATCATGTTTACCGCTGCGATCCACCAGCGCATATTCAAATATCCAGCCGACCCCTGTCGCATCCGGTCCCATTTCAGCACTGACGCCTGCGGGTAATTTCCCCTGCACCTGGTTGAGATATTCCAGGACACGGGAGCGCGCCCAGTAAGGATCGGTACCGTCTTCAAAAATGACATACACGTAAGAGTCGCCAAACTGCGAGAAACCACGCACCGTTTTCGCTCCCGGCACCGATAGCATGGTGGTGGTCAACGGATAGGTCACCTGATTTTCAACAATTTGCGGCGCTTGCCCCGGGTAGCTGGTTTTGATGATCACCTGCACATCAGAGAGATCGGGCAGCGCATCAACCGGCGTATTCACGATGGTCCAGGTGCCCCAGATGCTGAGAAACAGCGCCCCCATCATCACCAGGAAACGGTTTGCCACCGAGCGGCGAATAATCCATTCAATCATTTATCATGTCCTCAGTGTGAATGGGTCGCCTGGGCTGGCATCGCGGGTACCGCGTGTGCCCCGTTTGCCTGAGCGCGCATACGGTCCAGAGCGCCAGAAATATTCGCTTCGGAATCAATCAGAAACAGACCGCTGGACACCACATTTTCACCTTCGCTCAGACCAGAGCGGATGGCCGTTAAGCCCTGAGACTCATGGAATACGGCAACCTGCTTAGGTACAAATCGTCCTTCATTATCGACGGTGATAACCCGCTGCTCGGTACCGGTATCAATCAGCGCCTTAGACGGGATCAGCAGCATCGGTTCGCTTTGCGTTTTTAGTTGCAGATAGGCATTCATTCCCGGCTTCAGGGCCTCATCCGGGTTATCAACCTGCAGGCGAACCTGGAGCGTGCGCGTCGTGGCATCCACACTCGGCAAAATACTCCATTTGCTAATGGTGAAGGGTTTACCCGGCCAGGCAGGCACGGTAATGGTGAATTGTGAGGCGTCTTTAATCAGCCAGGCGATAGATTCCGGGACTGAAGCACTGACCCATACCGGATCCATTCCCTGAATTTTCGCGACCACATTATCTTTTGAGATATTCATACCAGTACGTAAATCAAACGCGGTAATCACCCCATCAATAGGGGCCTTCAGGGTAAAGCGGGTCTGAATTTTACGCGTCGCTTTCAAGCGTTGAATGTCCGCCTCTGGCATTCCCGCCAGGCGTAATCTCTCCAGAATGCCTTCAACCTGCGTCGCACTGCCGCCCGTTTCCCGCAGCAATAAATATTCACTTTGTGCTTCTACCCAGTCCGGGATTGTCAGATCGATAAGCGGCGAGCCCTGCTTAATTTTGTCGCCCACGGTCAGCGGATAGACCTTCTCAATAAAACCTGCCGAACGCGCCTGAACAATGACAAATTGATATTCGTTATAACTGACGTTCGCCGGGAAAGTTTGTGCATATTGCAATGGCCCACGACGCACGGGTTCGGTTTTTAGCCCCAGATTCTGGGTCTGCGTCGGGTCAATACGCACACCCGGTGCGGATGTACTCGCTGTCTCTTCATCGGCATATTTCGGGATCAGATCCATATCCATAAACGGTGATTTACCCGGTTTATCAAACCGCGTGTTGGGATACATGGGGTCGTACCAGAATAAAACTTTACGCTCTTCTTTTTTTTGAGCAGCGCCGGTATCGGCCGATACTTTTGCGGATGAATAATAGGTATACACACCGACAGAAATAATTCCGCCGACAATCATGCTGCCGAGAATAAGCGCGGTATTTTTAATATTTAAAGACGCCATAGTGATTTCCATTGCGCGATAGTCTCGCCCGTGTTCAGGAAAACCCGGGCAAGAATAAAAGAGACCAGCGAGATCCGTTATTTACTGATGTGAATATCGCGTAAGACAGAGAGATTTCCCTGCTGAACAAACGTAAATGCAACTTTATCACCTGGCTGAATATCGTCGGCCTTGGTATCAGATACCAGCGTGAAACGCATCGTCATTGCCGGCCAGTTCACTGCGGGAATAGGTTCATGTTTAATCGTGACTTTTTTGCTATCCATATCAATAGATTCAATCACGCCTGTCGCACTAATCACTTGCTCCTGCTGGGCCGCAGGCGCCATATTCATCATCTCGCCATGCTGATGTTCATTGGCCTGAGCGTTAAACATGACGACAGATAACACAGTAAACAAAGCGGCTTTAGCGGTAGTTTTCATGCAATATACTCCTGAGAATTTAAGATTAAAGATCATTCAACCCAGCCACCGCCTAAGGCAGCAAACAGCTTAATTTCATTAACCTGTTGGGCATAGTTAAGGTCGAGTAACGATTGCTGTGTAGTGAATAAAGAACGCTCGGCATCCAGTACTTCGATATAACTAACAGCACCATTTTGATAGAGTGCACGAGCACGTTGCAGCGTGATGTGTAATGAGTCCAGATAACGCTGTTGACCGGTAATTTGATCGGCAAGGCTTTGACGCAGCACCAGCGCATCCGCAACTTCTTTAAATGCGTTCTGAATTTTCTGCTCGTAATTCACTACCGATTGCTGCTGGCGGATTTCTGCTAAATCGAGATTTGACTGATTACGTCCAGCGTTAAAGATCGGAATGTCTATTTTCGGGACAAAATTCCACATGCCGCTGGCCGCATTAAAGAGGCTGGAGAGATCGCCACTGCTGCTGGATACAGAGCTGGTCAGCGTAATCGATGGGAAAAATGCCGCTCGTGCAGCGCCAATATTGGCGTTCGCCGCCAGCAATCCATGTTCGGCTTCCATAATATCCGGACGCTGCAATAATATTTGCGATGGGAGTGCGGGGGGCAGTGTCACGGGTTTTATATCACCGCGACTGCGCACACGGTCGTCCGGTAATTTCCCGTACGTCCCCAGCAATAGTTGCAGTGCGTTGTTCGCCTGCGCCAGTTCGCCCTGGCGTTTGGCAATATCGCTGCGTGTGCTTTCAATCACGCCGCGAGCCTGTTCCAGTGCCAGCACATTCGTACTGCCGGTCATCAACTGCTTCTCGACGAACGCATAAGAGCGCTGGTAGTTTTGCAACGTTTCTTCGGCAATTTGCAGTTGCGCATAAGCCAGACGCTGGTTGAAATAACTTTGCGCCACGTTAGAAATTAATGAGATATGCACCATTCGACGCGCCTCTTCACTGGCGAAAAAATTCTGCCGATCGGCTTCACTCATATTTTTCAGTCGTCCAAAGAAATCCAGATCGAAACTGAGATTCAGTCCTGCTTCAAATTCCCGGTTGGTGCTGCTATCGCCTTTTAATTTCCCACTATAAGTACCGCTGGAACCGGCGTTAAGCTGCGGGTAACGATCGGCATCCGTCACACCATATTGCGCTTTCGCTTCCTGAACCTTCAGTACCGCCATGCGTAAATCACGGTTATTGACCAGCGCCTCACCAATCAACGCCTTCACCTGGGAGTCAACAAAAAAGGTACGCCAGCCTGTATCCTGATATCCCATCGGGGCCGAAACCAGCGTGTTCTGACTTAAGGAGAATTGCTGCGGAACCGGCAATGCAGGACGCTGATAGTCCGGTGCCAACGAGCAGCCGGCCAGAACAAAAATAGCGCTGAGGGTAAGAAGCTTAAATTTGTACATAGTTCTTCTCGTCCAGACCGGACTGATAACCATAAAAGATGTGTGAATTTATACCTGAATGACTCTGTTTAACCGGTGACAGGAAAATGACAAAACTGTCATTTTCCCAATAACCGATTGCTATCCGATCCGCCTTCTCTAGAATTGAAAATCCGCACAGCCAGTGCGTGATGGAGAATGTCATGAAGATTTTGATTGTCGAAGATGAAAAAAAAACCGGTGAATACCTGACGAAAGGCCTGACGGAAGCGGGTTTTGTTGTGGATTTGGCGGACAACGGTCTGAACGGATATCACCTGGCGATGACCGGTGATTATGACCTGCTCATTCTCGACATCATGCTGCCCGATGTAAACGGCTGGGATATCGTGCGAATGCTGCGCACCGCCAACAAAGGCATGCCCATTCTGCTTCTCACCGCACTGGGTACCATTGAGCATCGGGTCAAAGGTCTGGAGCTGGGAGCTGATGATTATTTGGTTAAACCGTTTGCCTTTGCGGAATTGCTGGCGCGGGTCAGAACGCTGCTGCGACGGGGGGCCGCAGTCATTGTCGAAAGTCAGTTTCAGGTCGCGGATTTAATGGTCGATCTGGTCAGCAGAAAAGTCACCCGCAACGGCACACGCATCACCCTGACCAGTAAAGAGTTTACGCTGCTTGAATTTTTCCTGCGTCATCAGGGAGAGGTGTTGCCGCGTTCACTGATTGCCTCTCAGGTCTGGGATATGAATTTTGACAGCGACACTAACGCGATTGACGTCGCCGTTAAGCGTCTGCGGGCCAAAATCGATAATGACTTTGAGCCAAAACTGATTCAGACCGTACGTGGTGTAGGGTATATGCTTGAGGTGCCGGATGGTCACTAAACGATTACAGCGCCCTTTTTCGCTGGCAACACGGTTAACCTTTTTTATCAGTCTGGCGACAATCGCCTCATTTTTCGCTTTCGCATGGATAATGATCCACTCGGTGAAAGTCCATTTCGCAGAGCAGGATATCAATGATTTAAAAGAGATCAGCGCGACGCTGGAGCGTATTATTAACCACCCGAACGAACCAGAATCACGTCGGCTGGAAACATTAAAAAACGTAGTTTCGGGCTATTCTAATGTCATTATTTCTCTGGAAGATGCCAATCAGAGGGCCATTTTCCATTCACCTAATGCGCCGGATCTTCGTCAGTTTATCGCCACGGCAACGCCGGATAAAAATGCCCATACCCGGAATGTCTTTTTAATTTCCGGCCCAACGCTGCAAACATCAGAACATGCGCACGGTAAAAATGCGTCCTCCAACTGGCGAATGATTCGTTTACCCATTGGGCAGTTGCCAGACGGGAAACCGGCCTATACGTTGTTTATGGCATTATCGATCGATTTTCATCTGCACTACATTAACGATCTGAAAAACAAGCTGATCATGACAGCATCGTTAATTAGCATGATGATTGTTTTTATCGTGTTGTTCGCCGTCTATAAAGGTCATGAACCTATCCGTAATGTCAGTCGGCGCATCCAAAATATCACCTCTAAAGATCTCGATGTTCGCCTGGACCCGCAGGCCGTGCCGATTGAGCTTGAGCAACTGGTTGAGTCGTTTAATCACATGATCGAACGAATCGAAGATGTGTTTAAACGCCAATCCAATTTTTCTGCCGATATTGCTCACGAGATCCGCACGCCAATCACCAACCTGGTCACGCAAACAGAAATTGCCCTCAGCCATCCCCGCAGCACGAAAGAGCTGGAAGATGTGCTCTACTCTAATCTCGAAGAGTTTGGCCGCATGTCGAAGATGGTGAGTGATATGTTGTTTCTGGCACAGGCAGACAATAATCAGCTGATCCCGGAAAAAACAGCGCTGAATCTTGCGGATGAGGTCAGTAAAGTGTTCGACTTTTTCGAAGCCTGGGCGGAAGAACGCGAAGTCAGCCTGCGCTTTGAAGGTCGGGCATGCTGGGTTTCTGGCGACCCGTTAATGTTACGCCGGGCAATGAGCAACCTGCTCTCTAACGCGATGCGCTATACGCCAAAAGGCGAGTCTGTCACCGTGCAAGTGAAAGAGGCTGATGATCTCGTGCGTATTATTGTGGAAAATCCCGGTACGCCAATAGCCGTGGAACATCTGCCACGACTCTTTGACCGGTTTTATCGCGTCGATCCCTCACGACAGCGTAAAGGCGAAGGTAGCGGTATTGGCCTGGCGATAGTGAAATCGATTGTGATTGCCCACCAGGGCAAGGTCTCCGTAACGTCCGACGCTCGCGCTACCCGCTTTATTCTGACATTGCCCAAATATGCCGCTTAATTATTATTGGTGGCGCTAATGCGCCATCGATTAAACCTCATATTAATATTATTATTCTCTGACATAATCGTCATAATCCTGTCACCCCACTGACAGCCCCTGCTGATTATAATTCTCCTGTAAACCGACACTGGAGAAATATGATGAATAAGATATCTTCCTTTTTAGCTATCGCTTTTTTTATCTCAGCTGGCGTTAATGCGGCAGAAACATCCACGACGCATCAGCAGGCAGCTATGGCTCACGATATGATGAATAACAGCGATGCACCTGCTCATCAGCAAATGGCACAAACACATGAAGCACAGGTGCAAAATAGCCAATCAACACGGGCTAGTGCACCGTCTTTTTCACGCATGAATGAACATGAGAAAGCGATGGTTGTTCATCAGTCAATGAATAACAGTCATTCCTATTCACATGAACTGCAGGCGGAAAAACATCGCGAACAGGCAGCAACGCAAGGGTAGTCCATCGTCTCCACCAAACCACGCGTGCGGGCCTGTATAGCAACACAGCCTGCACGCTTCCCCTTGGTTAATGTCAATATTAGAATTCTATTAAACCCCCAAACAAGACGTTAAATAATATAAACAGTGCAATAAAATTGTTTTAGACCCGTAAACAACGCTCACATAACACCGTAAATATTAATATCAACATTCATCCCCGATTAAAATTTAGGAATCTCCCTGGTATTCGTCATTACTATTTAATGGGAGACTGCTGTCGTCGTATACATGACAAAATAGATTTTCATTTCTATATATAAATTTAATGATGATAGCGAGTAACAAAATGAATAAACGTCTGCTGACCATTTTCGTCCTCGGCCTGACAACTGCCACAACAGCATGTGCAATCACCCCTGCAATGCAGAAAAAATATGAACGTTCAGGCTGTACGCAGATAAGTGAACTCAACGGTTGCGATGTCAATAAATCTTATCAGTGGAACCGCGATCATGGTTTTATCGAGAACGATCAAAGCCAGCAAAATCGCCATCATCGTCATGCTGAAGATCAGCAAAATACCCGCAATCAAGATAATCATGATAATGCCGGTATTGATGGCAAATTCACCGGTAATTATGTTGCCGAATTTGAGAATGGCCAACGAAGCGTTGATATTCACGTAGAAGACTCTGGCGTCTACGTAAATGGTCATGAAGTGCGTGACGTGAATACCTATAAAGATACGATGACCTTCCGCGTGGGATATGCCACTTATACCCTTAAAACGAATGGTCGCGGTAGCTGGAACAATCCTGACGCCGGGAATGCTGGCAAAATTGTGCGTGAATAATGGGTAACGTCACAATGAAAAAGCTGATATCCGCGGGGATTATTATGGCCAGCCTGTCGGGTTGTGCGGAACATCCTTATCTTTCGGCTGCAGCCGTAGGGGTAGGTGCTGCGGCGGTTGCCACGGCAATCGCCAACCACAAAAACCGCGAATCTAACCGCGATAAAGAGCATGAACGCCAGGAGCGCGAGCAAAGGGAAAATCAGCATGCATGGCGGCATAATCACCATCACCATGATGATGACGGCCACGACTATCATCGTTGAGCCGTCCCAAAGAGCGCTGAGATCACAGCGCTCTGACATTCCGTGCGTTACAGTATGCCGCTTTAACGCTGGAGTCAGGCATGGCTTTAACCCTTACGGTATTGCTTGAAAACAGGCGCGCCCGCGGTGCAGAAAAAGCCCTACGGGCAAAACCTGGATTAAGTCTGTTAGTTCAGGATGAAACCACCACAATATTATTCGATACCGGGCCTGATGACAGTTTTAGGCACAATGCTGCATTGATGGGCGTAGACCTGTCTCAGTTGACCGCTGTCGTGCTCTCACATGGTCACTACGATCACTGTGGCGGCGTCCCGTGGCTTCCCGATAGCAGCCGCGTCATCTGTCATCCACACATTGCCTGCGAACGTTACGCAGCGCTCACGTTTGCAGGATATACTCGTAAAATCAAGAAATTATCACGCGAGAATGATTACTCTCGTCTGCAGATGGCGTACTCCCGTGAGCCTTTGCCCCTTAGCGAACGCTTTCTGTGGTCAGGAGAAATATCCGTATCCGCACCGCAGGCCTACGGTGTCATCAATGAAAATCCTCCCCAACAGGACTACATCACTGACGAAGGGGTATTGATCTACAAGTCAGACCGCGGATTAGTCATCATTACCGGCTGCGGACATCGGGGTATTGCCAATATCGTCGCTCACTGCCAGAAAATAACGGGCATCAGCAAAATTCATGCCCTGGTCGGTGGCTTCCATTTACGCTGCGCATCGCCCTATACGTTATGGCAAACCCGACGATTTATTAAACAACAGCAGCCAGAAAAAATTCTCGGCTGTCACTGCACCGGCGCGTGGGGACGTTTGTGGTTGCCAGGACAAGAAGCCCCCGCGACAGGAGATGTTATTGTGCTGGCCAAATAATAATCACCACTGTGGTTGTTGTATCTCCATCACATAACATTCATGAATATCAAAATGCGCGCACAACCTTGATCTGGTCACTTATTATACAGAAATAAAGTTCGCTACACTCAGGACAGAGGTAAACAAACAGGAGGTAGTGAATATGTATCGCTCTATTCTGGTGCCCATTGATATCTCTGAAGCCGATTTAACTCGCCATGTTATTCCGCAGGTTGAAGCGCATGCAAAAACCGCTAAAGTCCATTTTTTAGCGGTCATTCCTACCGTTCCGTTCTACGCATCACTCGGGCTTGCCTACTCCAACGAGTTCCCGGACAGAAGTGGTATACAAGCGAAAGCCACCGAAAAGCTCGACGACATTGTTAAGCAATTCAATATCCCCGCCGGCAGAACTCAGACCCATGTGGTTTATGGCCCACCGAAAGGTCAGATCCTTAAACTGGCAGATGCCGTGGACGCCGAATTAATCGTCATTGCATCCCATAAGCCGGGGTTCAGCACCTATCTGTTGGGGTCAACCGCCGCAGCTGTAGTACGTCATGCCAAATGCCCCGTGCTTGTTGTGCGGTGATATTGGTTAGAAAAACAGGAAAACGGGAGCGAGCAGGCTCCCGTTTTTATATCCCCAAAACGCTCCAGAAAAAGTTATATGTAGAGCCGCTGATGTAGACGTTATGCCAACTGGAATAAAACCGTGCCGAGAGGGTATTTTATCGAAATGGTACGCCCTGTAGGATTCGAACCTACGACCTACGGCTTAGAAGGCCGTTGCTCTATCCAACTGAGCTAAGGGCGCATAGAGAAGTGATGACTTCATGCAGATGAAACGCGTGAATTATACGGTCAGCGCCTGCTGAGTCAATGCCTTTTGTTCCGGTTGCTGACGAAGTGTACGAATGTTGTTTTTTCTGGTCGTTCATGGGGTTCCAGGAAATCACCTGGTAACAACTCAGCCAGCATAATGCGGGATTTAAGGTTACAAGTATTTAGAAAATTAATGATTTTGCTTAACATTCCCCAACCACTTCCCTGCAGTTCAGGACCTCGTCAATGTTAAGTATCGCTATCAAGGAAGAAAATAGTCATTTCGAACATGGGCTGAAAATCATCATCTCCCGCCTGGCAAATCAGTGGCATCAGGACATCTGCTTTTTACCTACCGAAGATATCGATCGCGCAGACATCGCCTTTATTTCGCTGGATGACGATTGGCTCAGTGCAGGATGTTATCAGGTTCCCATCCACACCAGACGCCAACATCGGGTTATCATCTGCAACGGAGGCGATAAGGATAAGCTGATGTTTCGCCCCTGCCTGTATATGCTGCCGCTGATCTATCGGGAAGATAATGTGGAAGCGATAACCCAAAAACTGATCCTAATTCTGCAAAAACGCGCGCTCCGCCACAGTGTGCCTGCAACCATCTGCCATTACTGTACTACCCGCAACTTTTCGGTGGAGGAACGCCAGTTCTTAATGCTACTTGCCAGCGGTAACACGCTCGCTGAAACAGCACATCTTCTCTCCATCAGCGATATACAGGCCAGAGCAACTCGCCGCCGTATTATGAAAAAGCTGGATGTGAAAAATGATCAGCAATTTTTAAGGTATATCAGGGCACACCTGAGTTTTCTGCAACAGTAGAGTGGGCCTTGCTGTCGGGCATTGTATTGAGAAATATCTCATCATCAATTAAGTATCGGCGCCTACTGTACCTAATCGCATGCTGCCAGAATACCCTATGTATATTATTTCCGGGGAAACAAATAGACACACTCGGTAATATTTGCTCTGACGTCAGGGGGGATATCGTGGCACCGAGCCTGTTATTATGGAATGATAAATCTGAGCACTCTGTCTTTACCGCCAAAAACAGCGATGCAGACCCCCTGCAATTCGCACTTAAATTCGAGCCCATTGTCGATTTGTCTACCGCGTTGAGATACGGTTGTGAGGTCCTCACACATCTTCCCGCAAATATAAACAGTGAAAAATATTTTCACCAACTGTCGGTTCAGCATCGACTGCAGCTGTTTTATCAGCAAATTGACAAAATTAAGTGCTACCAACCGGGGCTACGCTACTCATTGAATTTACCGATGCAAGCCTTCCTGAGTTGGCCGCTATTCCATTCCCTGATTACGCCCTCTCCGTCCAGCTTGATTATCGAAATACAAGATCCAAATACGTTTTATTCTTTAAGTACACCCCAGCGGGCGATCGTCTACGGCGTAATTCAACATCTTGAAGACCATGGTATCCCAATATGGCTGGATGATGTCAATGAGCAACTGCTGAGCACATTCACCGCAGCCAACTGGCATTTGTCAGGGGTGAAGTTAGATAAAAATACATTCTGGACACTCAGCCATGTGCCAGAAAGACTCCGCCAGGTTATTCAGATGGGGCGCGCAATCGCCAGCCTGGTGGTGGTTGAAGGAATTGAAACGCAACAACAGCAGGAAATTGCCCTGCACGCTGGCGCAAATTTGGGTCAGGGATATTTGTGGCCAGCCATTTATCCAGAGCAGGCGCAATAGATACGGACAGGGAAAAAGGAAGGATGCGCAGTGTAAAACGCCGGGAACGGCATCGCCGTTTACGAAACGCCCACTGTACCTGGCAATATGATCACTGTGCACCGCAGGAATTTGACAGAATTGAGTATCTGGCTCAAAAACTCGATTACACATTACCGGACGACACAATATCTCAAGCGATTATCACAACCGACAACTATCTCGGCTACACACTAAATCGCTATTTATTTTCTGGTACACATACGGCCATCTTCCAGACGATTGAATCAGCCCTGCCGCTGTTGAAAGAGTCTGAAGCTAGTCAGCTGGTGGTTGATATGGATGGTGCATCACGCTCATATTTCGATGTTCTGGAATATCTTCGCCGACTCATTAAAGAACAGGCTAACATTCAAATTTTCATATTACTTCCCAGTCGCCACGAAGCGCTCAGGCACTTTATTGCGATGGCTGGGCCATTCTATATCCTGCCGCGCCGTCAGCGCCTTCCGGAGATGCGCCATGCTTTATTATCGATGGAGCCGGATCATATTCACTCCGGGCACATAAATCAGACTGACTGGGAGATGATCTCATTACTGTCACAAGGTAAATCATTAAAGAAGATTGCTCTGCTGCAGGCTCAACCCTATCACCGCGTTATCTATCGCCTGAACCAGCTGATCACGCGGCTGGGGTTGCCACATCGCCAACATTTTTTGCATCTGATACATCGCCTGAGCGTTACCTCTCCCCATTTAATTTAACACCCTAACCCTCTGTGATATAAGAATTTATAGGAAACTACTTATTTTCAACTGAGAANACGAATGTGATTTTTACAAACAGTTAATATTTACAAATATTCCTGGTATTATATATCGCGCGGGTATCCTGCTTTAGCCGACAGATTCAGTACATTTCGACAAAAAAGAATTGCCTCGCCGCCTTAACAAAACCTAAACAATTAGCCCATTGTGTCGTTTTTACTATTTAAAAAATTTTTTCAATCTGCCATAATTCAAACAGCAGGAGATTAATATCAATAGTCATTACCATACCCTGGTCTTTCAGGATATCCTAACAGACATTATGAACTTACGTGCTGTAAGCCTTTTCCGAAAGTGCAGAGCAGGTATAATCCTCACTGTTTTCTGATTAATTGTAAGTTTTCCCTGGTGTGAAATGGATATTCCACAAACTCATTGTTCTGACGTAGAACAACCGAATAAACAAGGATGACATAATATTTATTCGGTTCTTCTTCCAGAGCAATCCTTGGCTATTTGACAATATTATAACGCCTGATGTTTTATCAAAATCGCAAGATACACAAACAGTTTGAGGCATACAACAATGAAACCAGCATCCGTTATCATTATGGACGAACACCCTATTGTCAGAATGTCGATAGAAGTACTGCTCGAAAAAAATAGTAATATTCAGGTTGTTCTGGAAACCGATGACAGTCGTGCAGCAATAGATCATCTGCGGACCTATCCAGTCGATCTGGTCATTCTGGATATTGAACTACCTGGCTCCGATGGGTTTACATTACTCAAGAGAATAAAATCTCTGCAGGAAAAAACCCGGGTGTTGTTTCTATCCTCAAAGTCTGAATCATTTTATGCCGGACGGGCTATCCGTGCCGGTGCCAATGGTTTCGTCAGCAAACGAAAGGATCTCAATGATATCTATAACGCGGTGAAAATGATTTTATCAGGATATTCATTTTTCCCTTCAGATACACTTAATTTTATTAATAATATTAATATACGCAAAGGTGTGCTGAATGACATGCCGTTATCGAATCGCGAGGTTACAGTTTTACGTTATCTGGCAAATGGGTTATCTAATAAAGAGATTGCTGAGCAGCTTTTATTGAGTAATAAAACAATCAGTGCTCACAAAGCTAACATCTATTCCAAGCTCGGGCTGCATACCATTGTTGAGCTAATCGATTATGCAAAGATGCATGAATTAATGTGATCGCCCTCCCGGCGCGGCGTCGTTCGGGAGGGCGTTATCAGCGCATGATGTCAATTGTAGTTAATCATAAACGTAGCATCTGCTTTCGCGATCCCCGGTTGAACGCCCTCTGCCAGCGCAATATAGTTGGCAAAAAAAGTCAGCATAGCATTGCCATTCTCATCAATGTTTACTGCCTGGCTGGCTTGTTCAAGCGGTAATCGCGTACGGTCGCTATCGTGCAATTCAATCGCGACCTTTTGTGCCATCACGGCATCGTCCAGCGCCAACAACGTGGTACCCGCTGCCGGTGTGCCGGAAAAGGTTATCGAGGCCGACCCCGGCGGGCAGCCTTCAAGTTTCAACGTAAAGGGAACCGGTTGGGTCGTATCCCCGGTGGTCTTTAGTTGTTTTGTCGGCCAGGTGCCTAATTCAACCAACTTATTATTGTCACTGGCAATAACCGCACAGGTAAAGTCCACGATATTGCCGTGCAGTTCGATATTAATCTCACCCAGCGAGGTATCCGCCTGGCATAGCGAACTGGCTGACACTGCGGATATCAATACGAAAAGTGCACGACGTCTCATTGTTCTCTGCTTATTCATAATCAACTCGCAGATAGCCACGGGCGGTGAAAGGCCCTTCTGCTGGTTTATTGCCCGTCACGCTGACTGGCCATGCTCTAATGCCAACCCGCGCGGCAGCGTTATCATCCAACTGAAAGGGAATGGTGCTGGACAGATTGTTGGGGGTCAACGGTTTACCGCTGCTGTCAGCCACGATAAAACCTAAATCCGGGTTGTCCGATATCATCATTTGCCCGGACGCTTTTTCGGCCTCGACCCGCATGGTCAGATAAGCTTGTGCGGCAACGTTAGTGCACTTTATGGCGACCGTTTTCGTTTGCGTATTGACGCCTTCGGGCCGGTTACCAGCCCCCGCCTTGCTGAACAACGAGGCACCAATATCGCCAAAATCAAACTCCACGATTTGCCCGGCATTCACCTCACAGTTTTGTGGAACTTCCACCTTGCCACTGTAGCTTATGGTGTAAACCGGCGTACTCAGCGCATCTCCCGTGCTGGTTGTGACGTAGACACTGAACATCGTCTGTCGCGGGATCGGCACCATGTTGATAAATGAGCGAACCACTTTTAATTTAAACACCAGCTTAGAATCCATCACGCCAAAAGGCTGCTGTTTGGAAACGTTTGGGTGATTCCCCATGCGGATATAATTGCGTGGGGGATAAAACAACCCGGCATAGCTGTCTGTAATACTCATGGCCCCCAACAGGTAATCATTGAGTTTCAGATACTGAAAATTATTTTCCGTACTTTGCACGGGGAGCTCAGTCACATAACTTCGGTAGGTGTAATTCACCGTCGTCCCTGCCGGACAGGTTGCATTCACCCCGACCCAGCCTGACTTTTCTGGCAATGTCACTACCTGGCCCGGTTGGTTATTGCTGCTGTTAAAAACATTCGACAGATCGTAATAAACGTCCGTTGGCGTTCCGTTCGAGTTATGGCAGACCTTCGCCCATGACGTATTAGCTATAAGCAGTAAAGCGCTTCCCAATAGCAAACCGGTTTGTCGTTTCATCATATTATCCCTGTCGTGCCGACTGTCGTTGGCACGTCACGTTGGTGAGCGTTACGGCCTGTTTCAGGCTCTCCTCAGGCAAGGTGTAATGCGCTTCACAGCGTGCGTTCGCGCCTTCACCCCATTGGATCAGCAAGTTGCCTTTGAGCGGCAGACCACTCAGATAAATTTGTCCATCTTCACCGACCATGCTGGTGACGCCGCTCGTGGTTTCGCGTACCACCGACCCAAATGGCACCGGTTTTCCATCCCGGTTAACCGAGATAAGCGCCCGCACGCCAATGCGTGTATCAAACGCCGCACGTACCAGTGCCCCCTGCGTTGGCACAACGCTGCTAACGTTATTTTCCACATCGGTGTTGTTATTCATTGAATTGGTATCCAGCGCGACGCGGTTGTAGCGATAAACGGTGGCATACGGCATGACCGCGTAGCCACGCCAGTCGGTCTGCACGCCGGTCTGGTTTTCTATCCGTACCCCCTGGGCCCCTGGTGCTTTTATCAGTACGTTGGTATCGCCCAGTGGTTGGCTGAGCGTAATGCCGTCCGCATGTCCGATGACACCACCGGAGAGTTGCCAGTTATAGTCATGCTGGTCACGGTCATAGTTGTAACCCACGCCCAGCGTGCCATAGGCCGCCTGCCAGTTCGCGTTGGCGCTCCCGCTGTACCCGTTGGCGCTGCTGTGCCCCTGATTAACGCTGTAGCTGAGATTGCGCCCATCTAACAGCGTGCCGCCAATACCGCTTTGCCAGCTGTTTTGTCCATTGCTGTTACGGTTCGCATTAAACGTGGCGTAGGTGCGATCGAGTGCGTTATCACGCGAGTAGCGCCGCCCGGTCAGCAGACTGAACGGTACGGACACATTGAAGGCCAGGATACGGTCGGTATCGGCGATCCCGACTGATTCATTCCATGACCAGGAGAGTGAATAGCTAATCCCCTGCCAGCCGCTGGCATACCCCAGCTGGTACCAGGTATTGGTATCTGAGGTGTTCCAGTACGTTTGTTGGCTACCCGAGACATACAGTGAACCGTAATCGCCAAGGTTCTGCGAAATGTTGATCTGAAAACGGCCCTTTTTGCTGTAGCTCAGATTGTGATAGCTCTTCACCTGCGGAACATCGTGACGATTCCCTTCGCTGTCATATTCATACTCGTAACCTTCCATACTGCGATACGCCACATCATCGAGGGTATAAAACCCACGCGTCGAATAGCGGTACCCCAACAGCTGGAAGTTGGTACCGAAGTTGTTCAGTGATTTTGCATACAGAAAACGCAGCGATTGCCCCTGATGCGTACTGTCATCCGCCAGTTGGCTACGGGCATGCGTTAAATCGACAGAGACGGCTCCCCAGTCACCCAGGTTACGGCCGGTGCCTAACACCAGTGCGGTGTAGCGTGAAGCTAACTGCGTGCCGCCATACGCGGTGTAACCTTCTGGTAACCCGGCGATTAACGTTCCCTGGAAAAAGAATGGCGAAGACTGCTGGCTATTACCGCTACGAAAATCCCCAGCGACAACGTCATATTTGAAACGCCCTTCACGCTGTAGCAGAGGTACCGTGGAATACGGCACCGTATAGCGCTGTTGACTGCCGTCCTTCTCATCAACCGTTACGTCCAGGTCACCACTCGACGAGGTGGGGTTGAGATCGGTTATTGAAAAAGCGCCTGGCGAAACATAGCTTTGATAAATCACGTAGCCATTCTGGCGAATAGTCAGTTTCGCTGCGGTACGCGCAATCCCACGGACGGTTGGCGCGTAGCCCTGTAAACTGTCGGGATACATGCTGTCGGACGAATAGAGACGCGCACCACGAAAACCGATGCTGTCAAAAACGTCGTTGCCAGTGTTACTGTCACCCATCACCAACTCACCCTTCAGCGGAATAATCGCGCGCTGAAGCCATGTGCCAATATTTTTCCAGCTTTGCGAATGGTAGCCGTCACCTTTCGAGTAGTTCCATGCACCGTTATTCCTCAGCCGCCATGGGCCATAGTTCAGGCCGCTTAACATACTTAAGAAATAGCTGTCGGTATCGCTGCCGCGACTGCCAGTAAAGCTGTAGTTAACCAGCGCCGCCGGAATACCCTCATCCCACTCCTCTGGCGGAATATAACCACGCGCACTGTTCAACATTGAGGCTTGCGGCAGGCTGACATTTAAGCGCAGCGTAGAAAAATCGAAGGCAATTTCGCTACCAGGAATCGCCTCTGGCAAATTAATACAGGTATTGTTCGCATCCTGACTGAGTGCCGGAAACGCAGTGATATTGACGCCAAGGCGTTTAACCCAGTCGAGATCAAAGCACGGCATCAGCCCGCCGGATTTTTCTCCGGCTTTCCCTGCGCTGGTGGAGAAACGAA
The DNA here is from genome assembly GCF_028069775.1 of Citrobacter sp. Igbk 17. Taxonomy (NCBI): domain Bacteria; kingdom Pseudomonadati; phylum Pseudomonadota; class Gammaproteobacteria; order Enterobacterales; family Enterobacteriaceae; genus Citrobacter; species Citrobacter sp. Igbk 17. The sequence goes on from NZ_JANEWI010000001.1 coordinate 36,606, forward strand.
TATCCTGGGTGGCCACAAACTCATCATTGCGCCAAATATCCACACGATAAACGCCTTCAGGCTGGTGATTCCCTTTTTCGAAACGAGACAAATCCGCCACGGTAGCGGTATCCGCAGATAAAAATGCCGGATTGAAATAGCTTTCACCGTGGCTAAAAGAGGGAAAGAGCGCGGCCAGCGTGGACAACGCCACCCCCGCCAGCGGTGGCGTAACCCCCGGTAACAGGCCAGGAAAATACGTTGTCTTATTCATCGTTTTCTCAACGCACGCTAACCGTTTTAGCGGTGGTTACTGCGCCATAATCGTTCACCGTCTGGAATGTAACGTTTCCCTGAACACCCGTCGGCAACAGAACCTGCGTGTCATTTTTTGGCGCAACCATGACGTTATCAATCTTTGTATTTCCGACATTGAGATTGACCAACGTGACGTAATACGCTGACGGGTTGGTGATTTTCAGGTGGTTGCCGGTACGGGAAAACTGCAGCATGCCTGGCGCATCTTCCGCGATTTGTGGCAGATTATTTGGGCGGACAAAAAGTTTGATACGCGACAAAATCGCCAGTTGCAGAACGTTTTTTCCCTCAAGACTGTTTTTATTGACCGACGGAATAGCCTTCACATTCATCCAGAACAGTGATTCACGGTCTTTGGGCAGCGGCTCGCCCGCGTAGATGATACGCAGCGTGTTTTCGCTTTTAGGTTCACTGACAAACAGCGGCGGTGTGACCACAAACGATTTATCTTTGACGCCTGCGCTGTTCTCTATCCATGAATTAATCAGGAAACGTTCTTTGGTATCACTATTACTAATGGCGAGGGACGTTTGTTTGGCCTCGGCAGGATAAATAACACGAGTTGCACCTAATGCAATTCCTCCAGATGCCTGCACACTGGTGGCAGAAAATAAGGCCAGTAAAATGATAAAGCCTGATTTTAGATAATTAAACATAGCTACAAATACCTTTGGCGTGATTATCGTTAGGAAATAAATCAGGGATACACCAACGTAAACCACACATCTGAACGAAGCGTTCCCGGTGTTATATATTCCGAGACAGCCCGATAGCGCGCAGTGAAATGAAACGTCATCTCTTGCGTTAAAATCGGGGCATAATGAAGCGGCAGCGCATTCGGAATTATTTGTCGTTGTCGCTCATCAAATAACGCCAAACCAATACCCGAAGCCGCAGACGCATCACCGCTGGCAAGAAAGACCTGTGGGTCTTCGGCTGGCGTAACGCCCGCAAAGGCAATCCCCACGTGGTCATAAACATCAGCACTGCACGACGTCAGGCGCAGCGAAAACGGTACGCCGGTAGAGGCAAAGCTTCCCGTCCCGGAGAACGCGTTAGTGCGGTACTGCCCCATTTGCACCCGCAAACTCTGGCTGTCCGTGGCAACCGTACAGGCACCATTAACCAGCTGCCCGCGTAAATGAAGACGGCCACTTTCCAGTATCACTGTGTGTGCAAACGCCGGCATTACGCAGACTATTCCCGCCAGCGCTACGCCTTTCCCTATCATCTGCCACATCCTTCATCATCCCCGGATAGTGCCTCATCCCATGAGGCGGTAGTCATCCCTGCGAGAATCAAACGGCTTATTCGTACTTCATGATGAAAGTCGCATCCGCATTTGCCTGACCCGGCGTAGCGCTGGTTGCAGTGGCTTTATAACGCGCGGAGAAACGCAGGGTGTTGGTACCTTCCACCAGCGCCTGAGCGGTTGAGAAGGTCGCGCCATCTGGCTTCAGTGCGGTGGACGTGTTGTCCAGGATTTCGATCCCTACACCGCCCGCCGTGGTGCTGTTATCTGAGGAGGAGATAGCCAACAGGCTGTTGTTGGTAAGATCCGTCTGGCCCGAGAAAGCAACAGCAGCAGTCGCAGCAACTTTCGGATCACAGTCGTTCAGCACGATGGAGAACGGAATTTGCGCCGTGGTGTCACCAACCGCGGTGAAGCTGGCGGTACGATATTGGCCTAATGTGACAACCTGGTCGGCTGACTGAGTGCTCACCGCACAGGCTGCATTGACCAGTTCACCTTCAAAGTGAACCGTACCGCCGCTCACGCTTACCGGATCTGCCGCCACCGCTGCGCCCGCCATTAACATCATGCTGGCAAAAACAGAAGAGGTCATTAATTTACGTTTCATGGATTTCCCTTGAATTACACACATCCGGCTCCAGCGTCCTGCGGGATCCGTTTGAATCATTATCGACATTAAATGTCAGGCAAATTATCTCTGCGTCCTGTAAAGATATATATCGAGAGAGAATTAGCGAAACGTGTACCCCCACTCTCCTGAGTATTTGATTCACTAATTAATCTTCACGAATATGACAATTCGTCACAGGGATAAATTAAACATTTCAATTAATGAAAAATACCTGTAATTCCTTTTAATGACCCTGGCTTATTCTTATTGGACTCTAAGAAAATTCCGGGTGGAAATGAGGCAAAAACATCCATAACAAGACGTAACAGTCTGGTTTCTGAGATATTACCCATGAAAATACCAGGGTGATGAGTTGTTTCATTTAGGTTAAGTTTCATTAGCATGCTCATGAATCACGCGCCAACATCCAACACCTGTTGCCGCGCACACGGGCTACGCGAAACACGCCAACGCACGTAAAAACGCAAACGAAAAACTGACAGCACGCCCCGCTTCTGACAAAATAGTCACATCCCCTTCGACTTAACGTAACAGACGGAATCCTCTCTCTGATGGCAGCAAAGATTATTGACGGTAAAACGATTGCGCAGCAGGTGCGCTCTGAGGTTGCTCAAAAAGTTCAGGCGCGTTTAGCGGCTGGATTACGCGCCCCAGGACTGGCTGTTGTGCTGGTAGGTAGCAACCCGGCTTCGCAGATTTACGTGGCAAGTAAACGCAAAGCCTGCGACGAAGTGGGGTTTGTCTCCCGCTCCTATGACCTGCCTGAAACCACCAGCGAGGCGGAGCTTCTTGAGCTGATCGATACGCTCAATGCAGATACCACCATCGATGGTATCCTGGTACAACTGCCGTTGCCGGCGGGTATCGACAACGTCAAAGTTCTGGAGCGCATTGCACCGGACAAAGACGTTGACGGTTTCCATCCGTATAACGTCGGTCGTTTGTGCCAACGCGCACCGCGCCTGCGCCCATGTACCCCACGCGGTATCGTGACCCTGCTTGAACGCTACAACATCGACACTTATGGCCTGAACGCCGTGGTGATTGGCGCTTCCAATATTGTCGGTCGCCCAATGAGCATGGAGTTGCTGCTGGCGGGTTGCACCACCACGGTCACCCACCGATTCACGAAGGATCTGCGTCGCCACGTCGAGCACGCCGACTTGCTGATTGTTGCCGTTGGCAAACCTGGTTTTATTCCGGGTGAGTGGATCAAAGAAGGTGCAATTGTGATTGATGTCGGCATCAACCGTCTGGAGAATGGTAAGGTTGTTGGCGATGTGGTCTTTGAGGATGCTGCCGCACGTGCGTCGTATATTACGCCTGTGCCGGGTGGCGTTGGCCCAATGACTGTCGCCACGCTTATCGAAAACACGCTGCAGGCGTGTGTTGAATATCATGATGTAAAGGACGTTTAAGATGGCCACATTTTCACTGGGTAAACACCCTCACGTTGAACTCTGCGATTTGCTGAAGCTGGAAGGCTGGAGCGAAAGCGGCGCCCAGGCAAAAATTGCGATTGGCGAAGGGTTAGTGAAGGTCGACGGTGTTGTTGAAACGCGTAAGCGCTGCAAAATCGTTGCCGGACAGACCGTCAGCTTTGAAGGTCACAGCATTAACGTCGTCGCGTGATCTCAGGTGCCGGATGACGGTTTGTTCCTTATCCGGCCACTTCCCCCATTTTCAGATAATGACTTCATCCCCACTTCACCGTGGCCTGTTAGCATGCTGTTTTTTCACACGAAGCGATCATCATGCCAACAATCGTTACCCACGCTGCCGTTCCACTCTGTTTAGGGTTAGGTCTCGGACTTAAAGTCATCCCTGTGCGATTACTGTTTACCGGAATCGCTCTGGCGATGCTGCCAGACGCTGACGTTCTGTCATTTAAGCTTGGCGTTGCTTACGGTAACGTCTTCGGCCATCGCGGATTTACCCACTCGTTGTTGTTCGCCTTCGTCGTTCCACTGCTCTGTCTCATGGTTGGCCGACGATGGTTTAAGGCAGGGCTAATACGCTGCTGGTTATTTTTGACGGTGTCATTGCTGTCGCACAGTTTGCTGGATTCAGTGACAACCGGAGGGAAAGGCGTTGGCTGGCTGTGGCCATGGTCAGATGAACGTTTCTTTGCGCCGTGGCAGGTGATTAAGGTCGCGCCGTTTGCGCTGTCGCGCTATGCCACGCCGTACGGGCATCAGGTTATTCTTTCGGAGCTAATGTGGGTATGGCTGCCGGGAGCCGTCATGATGGGGGTGTTGTGGTGGTATCGGAAACACTAATGTGCCGGATGCGACACCAGGAGTCTTATCCGGCCTACAAAAGCATGCCTGTAGGCCGGATAAGGCGTTAACCGCCATCCGGCAATCGAGAGATTTACTTACGGCGCCAGGTGGTACCCTGCGGACCATCTTCCAGCACGATACCCATCTCGTTCAGACGATCGCGTGCCGCATCCGCCGCCGCCCAGTCTTTCGCTTTACGGGCATCTAAACGCTGTTGAATCAGCGCTTCAATTTCAGCCACTTCTTTATCGTCTGCCTGCGCACCACTTTGCAGGAAGGTTTCTGGCTCCTGTTCCAGCAGACCCAGTACGCCGGACAGCTTACGCAGATGCGAAGCCATAGCGTTAGCTGCCGCCATATCTTCGCCCTTCAGACGGTTAACTTCACGCGCCATGTCAAACAGCACGGAGTAGGCTTCTGGCGTATTAAAGTCATCGTTCATCGCTTCAATGAAACGCGCTTCAAAGGCTTCGCCACCCGCAGGGGCAACGGACTTGTCGGTGCCGCGCAGCGCGGTATACAAGCGCTCCAGCGCTGAGCGAGCCTGTTTCAGGTTCTCTTCGCTGTAGTTCAGTTGGCTACGATAATGGCCAGACATCAGGAAGTAGCGAATGGTTTCGGCATCATAATATTTCAGCACGTCGCGAACGGTGAAGAAGTTGCCCAGTGATTTGGACATTTTCTCACGGTCAACCATCACCATCCCGGAGTGCATCCAGTAATTGACGTATTCACCGTCATGTGCACAGGTAGACTGCGCGATTTCGTTTTCATGGTGCGGGAACATCAGGTCAGAGCCGCCGCCATGAATATCGAAATGGTTACCCAGTTGTTTGCAGTTCATCGCAGAACATTCAATGTGCCAGCCCGGACGGCCTGCGCCCCACGGGGATGGCCAGCTCGGCTCACCCTCTTTGGACATCTTCCACAGAACAAAGTCCATCGGGTTACGCTTCACATCAACCACATCAACACGCGCACCCGCCTGCAGCTGATCCAGGTCCTGACGTGACAACTGACCGTAATTCGGGTCGGTCGGTACATCGAACATGACGTCGCCGTTATCGGCAACGTAAGCGTGACCTTTGGCAATCAGCTGCTCGGTGATTTCAATAATCTCAGGGATATGATGCGTAGCACGCGGTTCAAGATCCGGACGCAGAATATTCAGCGCATCGAAATCGTTATGCATTTCCGCAATCATGCGATCAACCAGCGCCACAAAGCTCTCGCCATTTTCATTAGCGCGCTTAATGATTTTGTCGTCGATATCGGTAATGTTGCGCACATACTTCAGCTTGTAGCCGAGGAAGCGCAGATATCGGGCAACAACGTCGAAAGAAACAAAGGTACGCCCGTGTCCAATATGACAGAGATCGTAAACGGTGATGCCACACACGTACATGCCGACTTCCCCGGCATGAATGGGTTTGAATTCCTCTTTTTGGCGCGTCAGTGTATTAAAGATTTTTAACATCGAAGATTCCGTGTAGACGTGTGTGGATAACAAAGCCCTATAATACCTATAAATTGGCCCCGAAGCAGCACACTTTGCAAGGTGATCGAACCTTGCGGTTATGCTATAACAAGCCCCTATCATGTGACCCTGACCAGGGTCGAAGCACCACTCTATCGGAACAGGATGCAAAAATGGTTACTTTCCACACTAATCACGGCGATATCGTAATCAAAACGTTTGATGATAAAGCGCCTGAAACAGTTAAAAACTTCCTGGACTACTGCCGCGAAGGTTTTTACAACAACACCATTTTCCACCGTGTTATTAACGGTTTCATGATCCAGGGCGGCGGTTTTGAGCCGGGCATGAAGCAAAAAGCCACGAAAGAGGCTATCAAAAACGAAGCCAACAACGGTCTGAAAAACACCCGTGGAACGCTGGCAATGGCGCGTACTCAGGCTCCGCACTCCGCGACAGCTCAGTTCTTCATCAACGTTGCTGACAACGACTTCCTGAACTTCTCCGGCGAAAGCATGCAGGGCTGGGGTTACTGTGTATTCGCTGAAGTTGTTGAAGGTATGGATGTCGTTGATAAAATCAAAGGCGTTTCCACCGGTCGCAGCGGTATGCATCAGGACGTACCAAAAGAAGACGTTATCATCGAAAACGTGACCGTCAGCGAGTAATCGTGACGACACTGTTTATTGCAGATCTCCATCTCTGCACGGAAGAACCGGCGATCACCGCCGGTTTTCTGCGTTTTTTAGCCGGCGATGCACGAAAGGCCGATGCGCTGTACATTCTTGGCGATCTGTTTGAAGCCTGGATAGGCGATGACGATCCCAATCCCCTACATCGTGAAATGGCCGCAGCGATAAAAGCGCTGGCGGATTCCGGTGTTCCCTGCTTTTTCATTCATGGCAATCGTGATTTTCTGATCGGCAAGCGTTTTGCCCGTGAGAGCGGCATGACCCTGTTACCTCAGGAAAAAGTGCTCAACCTGTATGGTCGCAACGTACTGATCATGCATGGCGACACATTGTGCACCGACGATGCTGGCTATCAGGCGTTTCGCGCGAAGGTTCATCAGCCCTGGCTACAAAAACTGTTTCTCTCCCTGCCGTTATTCATTCGCCAACGTATTGCCGCGAAGATGCGTGCCAACAGCAAAGCGGCCAATAGCAGCAAGTCGCTGGAGATCATGGATGTAAATCCACAGGCCGTCATTACTGAAATGGAGAAACATCAGGTCCAGTGGTTAATTCACGGTCATACCCATCGCCCGGCAGTCCACGAACTCACGGCCAATGCGCAACCCGCTTTCCGCGTGGTGTTAGGTGCCTGGCATACCGAAGGTTCGATGATTAAAGTCACACCTGACGACGTTGAACTGATCGCTTTTCCATTTTAATTCTGCAGATACCCAACTCCTCTTTACACAAAACTATTCGAGTTGCATCGAAGCGGCAAATCTGTGAGTCCCCTGGCGCTTACAAAAGTCAGTGACTGGGGTGAGCAAATGCAGCCAACAAAGAGGCAGCTTGAAGAGTGAAGTGTAAAGCAACGCAATCGTTTTCCTTGTTTTTAAAACGTGCTATTCTCTCTCGCCTCTAAAGCAGTGTGAAGCACACCCACAGGAGTTTTTAGACGCATGTCTTCCCGCAATAATCCGGCGCGTGTCGCCATCGTGATGGGGTCCAAAAGCGACTGGGCTACCATGCAGTTCGCCGCCGAAATCTTCGAAATGCTGGACGTTCCACACCATGTTGAAGTCGTCTCAGCCCACCGTACCCCTGACAAACTGTTCAGCTTCGCCGAAAGTGCTGAAGAAAACGGTTATCAGGTCATTATTGCGGGTGCTGGCGGTGCAGCGCATCTGCCGGGCATGATTGCAGCGAAAACGCTGGTCCCCGTGTTAGGCGTTCCGGTACAAAGCGCAGCGTTGAGCGGTGTAGATAGCCTCTATTCGATCGTGCAGATGCCACGCGGCATCCCTGTGGGTACGTTGGCGATCGGGAAAGCGGGTGCGGCAAATGCGGCCCTGCTGGCAGCACAAATTCTGGCAACACACGACAAAGCATTACATCAGCGTCTAAGCGACTGGCGCAAAGCACAAACCGATGAGGTACTGGAGAACCCAGACCCGCGAGGTGCGGCATGAAGCAGGTCTGCGTACTCGGTAACGGCCAGTTAGGGCGCATGCTGCGTCAGGCCGGCGAGCCGCTGGGCATTGCGGTCTGGCCAGTCGGGCTGGATGCCGAACCCACCGCCGTTCCCTTTCAGCAAAGCGTCATTACCGCTGAGATCGAGCGCTGGCCGGAAACCGCGTTAACCCGCGAGCTGGCGCGCCATCCGGCGTTCGTGAATCGTGATGTCTTCCCGATTATTGCCGACCGCCTGACGCAAAAGCAGCTTTTTGACAAACTCAACCTGGCAACCGCGCCGTGGCAACTGCTGGCAGAGAAAAGCGAATGGCCTGCGGTATTCGACAAACTGGGCGAGCTGGCGATTGTTAAACGTCGCGTTGGCGGCTATGACGGTCGCGGTCAGTGGCGTTTACGCGCGAATGAAACGGAACAATTGCCGGGTGATTGCTACGGCGAGTGTATCGTCGAGCAGGGCATTAACTTCTCGGGCGAAGTGTCACTGGTAGGCGCTCGCGCACACGACGGCAGCACGGTTTTCTATCCGCTGACCCACAACCTGCATCAGGACGGCATTCTGCGTACCAGCGTGGTCTTCCCGCAGTCTAACGCCAGACAGCAGGAACAGGCCGAAGCGATGCTTTCCGCCATCATGCAGTCGCTGGGTTATGTCGGCGTGATGGCGATGGAATGTTTCATTACCCCGGAAGGTCTGCTGATTAACGAACTGGCACCTCGCGTGCACAACAGCGGGCACTGGACACAAAACGGTGCCAGCATCAGCCAGTTCGAGTTGCACCTGCGCGCCATTACCAACCTGCCGTTACCGACGCCGGTAGTGAACAATCCTTCGGTGATGGTAAACCTGATTGGCAGCGACCTGAACTATGACTGGCTGAAACTGCCGCTGGTCCATCTGCACTGGTACGACAAAGAAGTGCGCGAAGGGCGTAAGGTCGGCCACCTGAACCTGAGCGACAGCGATACTGCACGTCTAAATGCCACGCTTGAAGCGTTAATTCCCCTACTGCCGCCGGAATATGCCAGCGGAATTATCTGGGCGCAATCAAAGCTGAAATAAGCCATTAATGCCGGGGAGTTGATTTTATCCTTCCCCGGCCCCTCTTCAGGCGCGTAAAATCCCCTCCATTGCTGTTTTGTATTTTCAGGACTGAACATGAACGATGGAACGGACTATCGCGCGATTCTGCTCGCCGGTACGCCTTTAATCGATGTACGCGCCCCCGTCGAATTTCAACAGGGTGCGATGCCGGGTGCGATCAACCTCCCCCTAATGAACGATGACGAGCGCGCCGCCGTCGGGACCTGCTATAAACGTCAGGGACCAGAGGCGGCACTCGCATTGGGCCACCAACTGGTCTCGGGTGAAACCCGCCAGCAGCGAATGAACGCCTGGCTGGAAGCCTGTCGCCAGCATCCAGAGGGATACTTGTGCTGTGCCCGCGGTGGCCAGCGCTCGCATATTGTGCAGCAGTGGCTGCACGAGTCCGGCATTGACTACCCGCTAGTAAAAGGCGGTTACAAGGCACTGCGTCAGGCGACGATACAGCTGACGGAAACGCTGGTGCAAAAACCTATCTTCCTGATTGGCGGCTGTACCGGGAACGGTAAAACGCAACTGGTGCAACAGCAGCCAAATGGCGTGGATCTCGAAGGTCTGGCACATCATCGCGGTTCCTCGTTTGGACGTACCGTGGAACCGCAGCTGAGCCAGGCGAGTTTTGAAAATCTGCTGGCGGTCGAAATGCTCAAAACGGACAGCCGACAGGATTTGCGCCAGTGGGTGCTGGAAGATGAAGGCCGGATGATCGGCGCTAACCATCTGCCCGAATGCCTGCGCGAGCGCATGACCGAGGCATCCATTGCGGTGGTGGACGATCCTTTTGAACTGCGTCTGGAACGGCTGCGCGAGGAGTATTTCGTGCGCATGCACCACGATTTTACCCACGCTTACGGGGAAAATCAGGGCTGGCAGGAGTACAGTGACTATCTGCATCACGGCCTGTTCGCCATCCGCCGTCGTCTGGGGTTACAACGCTTTGCGGAGCTAACCGCGCAGCTCGACGTTGCCCTGCGCGAACAGCAGACGACAGGCAGCACCGACGCTCATATGGGCTGGCTGGTGCCGTTACTCAACGAGTATTACGACCCGATGTATCGCTATCAACTGGAAAAGAAAGCCGCGAAAATCGTCTTTCGCGGCACGTGGCAGGATGTTGCCGAATGGCTTAACGCACAGTGATCAGTGTCTGTCGCGCTTATCTGCGCGTTTTGCCAGCCAGTCGCCCAACACCTGAACGACCTGCACCAGAATAATCAGCGCCACGACCGTAACAATCATGACCTGGGTTTCGTAGCGGTAATAACCAAAGCGAATAGCCAGGTCGCCTACCCCGCCACCACCCACGATCCCAGCCATCGCGGAGTAACCGATCAGACTCACCAGCGTTATCGTCAGCCCACGCAGTAATCCCGCGCTGGCTTCCGGTAACAGCACGGTGCAGATAATACGCATCGGGCTGGCGCCAAACGCTTCCGCGGCTTCGATAATGCCTTTATCAACCTCACGTAACGCGCTATCCACCAGTCGGGCATAAAACGCAATCGCCGCTACAGAGAGCGGAACAGACGCCGCAATCGGTCCGATGGTGTTCCCGAGCAGAAACTGGGTTAACGGCAGCAACAGCACCAACAGGATCACAAACGGTACCGAACGGATAATGTTCACCAGCACAGAACTGAGCAGATACACGAAACGGTTCTGCCAGAATAAATGCCGGTCGGTGACAAAAATAAGAAACCCTAACGGCAGGCCGCCAACGATCGCCAGCACGGTTGAGATACTCAGCATCTGGAAGGTTTCATTAAACGCCAGCGTCAAATCCGGCAATAAATCATCCACGAATCACCTCCACCTGTGCGGTACGTTGACGAATATGTTCCACAGCGGCATCGACCGCCGAAGGGTTATGCGGCGCTGTCAGTTGCACGACCAAAATACCCAGCGCACGCTCACCGATATACTCAATTTTGCCGTGCAGGATATTTACCGCCACGCCAAACTTTACCGCCACTTCAGACAGCACTGGCTGTTCCGCTGAGTCGCCGATAAACAAAATTTTCAGCAGTTGCCCTGGCAGATGTTGCCGCAAGCGCTCCGGGAGTGTCAGATTAAGCGTGTGCGAGACCAGTTGCTGAGTAAAAGCGTGCTGCGGGTGGGCAAAGACATCAAACACCTCACCTGACTCCACCACCTTGCCACCGGACATGACCGCCACGCGATCGCAAATCGACTTGATCACGTTCATCTCATGAGTGATCAGCACGATCGTGATCCCCAACTGCTGGTTGATCTGCTTAAGCAGCGCCAGAATCGTGGCCGAGGTTTCGAGATCTAACGCGGAAGTGGGTTCATCACACAGCAACACATCCGGATGATTAGCAATCGCACGGGCAATGCCAACGCGCTGCTTCTGGCCCCCGCTGAGCTGAACCGGAAAACGGTTCGCCTTATCAGACAGTCCGACCAGCGTCAGAATCTCGGTGACGCGTGGACCAATCTTGCTGCGCTCCCATCCGGCAGCCTTCAGGCTGAAGGCAACGTTTTGCGCCACCGTGCGGGTGTGCATCAAATTAAAATGCTGAAAAATCATCCCAATACGCTGACGGGCCTTACGTAAGTGCGTTCCTTCCAGCGCTGAAATTTCAACACCGTTCACCTTCACGCTTCCCTGGCTTGGGCGCGTTAAGGCGTTCAGGGTACGCAACAGCGTACTTTTCCCCGCCCCACTGGTTCCCACAATGCCAAATATCTCACCTGCGCCGATGCGCAGGCTGACCTCATCTACCGCCCGGGTTGACGGTCCTCGGCCTGCGCTGAAATCCACGCAAACCTTATCTATCTCAATCATACCGACCTCAGAAATGCGAAAAGGGCAGTCGTTGCTGCCCTGTTAAACTTTAAGCGCAGCGATTATTGGGCTGCCGTCATCCATTCCGGTTTCTGGAAGGCACTGTAGATGTTTTGCGGATCGTCTATCACCGCACGATAAGCCGGAGATTTCACCGCTTCAACAATGTCTTTGGCGAACGGTTTACCTGCATCTTCACTGCGTACCGCAATGATATTTTTCAGGTTTTCATCCAGGTGCTCTTGCTTGATCGCACTGGCGAGATCCAGTTTTGCCGCAACCGCAAAGTTACCGTTAACCAGTGCGCCGGTCACACCATCCAGTGTACGCGGCAACTGCGCAGCTTCCAGCGGTTTAAACACCAGCCCTTTCGGGTTACTGGCGATATCACGTTCAGAGGCTTTAGTGGGATCAATATTGTCTTTGATGGTGATAAGGTCGATAGATTGCAGGAAGCGCAAACCGCGAGCCAGGTTCGTCGGATCGTTAGAAAGCGTGATGACATCACCTTTCTTCAGTTCATCCAGACTTTTGATTTTATGCGAGTAAAAACCCATCCCCGCCGTTGGAACAACGATGAGCTTACTCAATTTCAACCCTTTATCGGCAGTGAATTTGTCAAAATAAAGCGAGTGCTGAAACAGGTTTGCGTCAATGCTGCCGTTGGAGAGTGCCATGTTTGGCTGAACATAGTCACTAAATTCGCGCACCACCACCTTGTAGCCCTTTTCTTTCAGCGTCGGTGCAATAGCCTGCTTTACCATATCACCATACGGACCCGGTGCGACGCCAAACACGATGGTATGCGGGTCGCTATTCGCATGAGCAAATTGTAATCCGCAGGCCAGCAACAGTGCCCCGGTCGCGACGCGTAAACTCTGACGCAATCCCATAATCTCTCCATTTTAACGTTGTGGTGTAATGTCTCACGCCGTTCTTGCGGCGTTGTTCTTGTTGGCCTGTTAACAGGCTGATTGTTAACATGACACAGATCACAACCTGCTGTCCTTGAAATTATTTCATGATGTTGCAGAGTATGTTTTTAAATGAGAGAAGGCATGAAAAAGCCGGATGTCGACACACGTGCCTTATCCGGCTTACAAATAACGCGATCCCCCTGCACTCCCAGGCCCGATAAGCGCAAGCGTATCGGGCGGCAGGGGTTCGATTAGAAGTCGTAACGCAGACGAACCAGGTTCATATCACCCAGGTTGTCGGTGCTGGAGGTAAAGACGTGTTCATAATCAACACGGAAACCGTAGTCCAGTTGGAAGCTGATACCCAGACCGTTATCGGTACGCAGGTAGTTACGACCGTTCACGTATTCAATGCGATCGCCCATGACGTAAGGCTGAACAGATTTCAGCGCATACTGACCCACCGGGAAGGTGTAACCCGCGAAGTATTCCAGACCCCAGGCATCACCCGCAAAGTAGTCGTTTACAGACACTTTTTTGGTGGTCATGAAGTTCTGGTACCAGCCGCCGCCCATTGAGAAGGTCCAGTTGTCCGGTTTCCAGCTCAGTGCAGTACCGACGATGTTTTGATCGTAGGTTTTGCTGGTGTTGCCACGCATCTCCGCGCGGGTGTAGTTCCACGCCGTACCCCAGGTCAGGTCATCCGTAATGTGATAATCCACACCCAGTGAACCGCCGCCTTTACGTTTGTAACGCAGGCCGTTATTCGGGTTGTAGTCATCGCTGAACAGATAAGAAGCGTAGAGATCAACATCTCCCACGGTGTTTTTATACTTCAGTGATTTACGTGTACGATATGAACCGTCATAGTCGCCGTTGATCCCGTTACCTGGTGCCTGACCGATCATGTCGTAGTCCCAGATATCCGTTTTCGCGCCAACCACATCATAGTAGATGCTGTTCTGTTGACCGAAGGTCAGCGTACCCCAGGTCGCGCTCTTCAGACCGGTGTACAACATACGGCGCGTGGTATCGTTGGCGCCGTCAGCATAGTGATTATCCCAGTTGAACATGGCCGGGAAGTTAACGCCCAGCTCGTAGTAACTCACCCAACTGATGTCATCAAACAGATAGTAATCAGCAGCGAAACGGAAACGAGTACCGCCATCGAAACCATTACGTTTGTAACCATTCTTACCATCATCGCCAGCCATATTCTGGAACTGTGGACGAATACTCCCGCCAACGGTGAAGTTAAGACGACTCAGCGGATTGCCCGCCTGCGGATCTTGTTTCAGGACCGTGATTTCCGCCTGAGAGGCGAAAGTCGTTAATGCCACTGCTGCGCCGATCGATACTGCCAGCGCTGTTTTTTTTATAGTCATTATTTTTACCTTGATAGATAGCCTGCCAATTATTCAGCATACAAATATTAACTTTTATTAATACTCTCGTGTTGTCTGGTTTTTATTGATTTGTGCTGTTAAATATCAAGGGGTTATCAATTTGTGCTCTATAGACAAAAAAATACGCACCGATGGCAAAATCGGTGCGCATTCATCAAGGAAATGAATTAATGACTGAACTGACGGAAAAGTGCTTTGCCTTTTAACAGACGCGAGCCGAGCCATCCACCGCATAGGGAGAGTAGCAACGCCCCACAGAAGGGTAAGACTACCCACAGTCGCCAGTCAGGTTCCCAAGGGAAATCAAAAACTTTGGTTTGCAGAACCGCCAGCGCCGTTTCCGCACCGATGGCCGCCACCAGGCCGGAGACCATCCCCAACATGGCGAACTCGCACCACAGCGTAGTACGCAGCAATTTCTTACCCGCGCCCAGCGTACGCCAGACCACCAGTTCCTGATGACGTTGACGCATCCCCACCTGAACCTGCGCCAGCAGCAATAACATGCCGCAAGCAGTGACCAGAACCACCATCACTTCCAGCGCACGACTCACCTGCTCAAGGACCTGACTGACCTGTTTGAGGATGGCGCCAATATCCAGCAGGCTGATGGTTGGGAATTCGCGGTTAAGCTGCGTCAACATGCCATTGCCGTTCTCCCAGCGAAAGCTGGTCAGCCAACTTTGCGGCTGCCCGTCGAGCGCACCGGAAGGGAAAATAAAGAAGAAATTCGGCCGCAGGCTTTCCCAATCCACTTTACGCAGACTGCTTACCGTGGCACTGAAATCCTGGGTATCGCCCATAAAGGTCACACGATCGCCAAGCTTCACGTTTAAGCGCTTCGCCAGCCCCTCTTCCATCGACACTTCACCCGCTTTTGGCGGCCAGCTTCCGGCGGTAATCGGGTTATGATCCGGCCGGGTATCCTGCCAGGTCAGATTCAGTTCACGATTAAGCGCCTCGTCCTGATTACCTTCGGTTGCCTTGTCATTGATCGCCGTCAGACGCGCCCGCACGATGGGATAGAACGACTCCGGGATCACCTGATGTTCAGACAGGAACGCTTTCAGCGGCACTACCTGCTCGCTGGCGATGTTAATAAGGAAGTAGTTGGGACTTTCTGGCGGCATTTGCTGCTGCCAGCGATCGAGCAGATCGCCACGCAGTACCAACAGCAGCGCCAGCAGCATAAAGGACAGCGAAAAGGCCGATAGCTGGCTCAGCGTCGACCACGGCTGGCGCAACAGTCGACTGACCGCTAAACGTAGCGGTAGTGATGTTAACGTCAGACCACGCAGTACGTTGAGCAGCATCCAGCCCAGCACGCCGCACAAGAGCGCCAGTACAACCGCGCCGGCCAGCACCGCCCACAGCAGCATGCTCCCCCCCATCAGCCCGGCAAGCAGCGCGACCACAACGATCAATACCACAGGCAAATAGAACTTCAGTGGCCAGACGTTGGCGACGACATCACGACGCAGTACCCGCAATGGCTGTGTCGCCAGCAACAATCGATAAGGACGTAGCCCCACTAACAGGGAAATGACCGTCATCGTGCCTAATGCCCACAGCCACGGCCAGGGGCTGGCAGGCGGCAACTCGCCGGGCAGAACCGGCTTGAGCAACACCACCAGGACACGTTCAAATAACAGCCCAAACAGCCCCCCGGTTACACCAGACAGTACCAGCACCATCAGCCACTGACCGATAATCAGCTTGCGCAGCTGCGCCCTGCCCGCGCCGAGTGTTTTCAGAATCGCCACCAGGTCGTAACGACTACGGCAATAATGGCTCATCGCTACGGCAACCGCGGCCACCGCCAGCAGCAGCGTTAACAGCGCCGACAGCAGCAGGAATTGTTGCGAACGCTCAAGCGATTTCCCCAGTGCCCCCTCATCCTGTTCCAGCCCATACCAGCGCTGTTCTGGCTTCAGTTGTGGCAGCAGCCACTTTTCATAGCCTTCTAATTGCTGCGGTGTCCCGCCAAATTTATAGCGCCAGGTCACCCGGCTTCCCGGCTGGACCGCCCCCGTTTTTTCAACATCCGCCATGTTCATCATCAGACGCGGCGCTATCTGGAACGGATTAAAACCAGAGTCAGGCTCCTGCACCACTTCACCCGCAATGCGCAACGTGGCATCGCCAACGTCGATGGGGTCTCCGATTTTTAAGTTGAGCAGCGCCATCAAACGCGGTGCCAGCAGCACCGAGCCTGGCTGTGGTTTCAGCCCCGACGGATGGGTCTGCAACGAGCCGTACATCGGATACACATCATCCACTGCTTTGACGTTCGCCAGTTGCGGCGTATCGCGGGCAAAAGTCATGGTGGCAAAGGTGAGCTGTTCCCCCACCTTCAGGCCACGCTGTCGCGCCGCGTCAATCCATGCTTTCGGGAGTGCTCGTGAACTTTGCAGCGACCGATCACCCGCCATAAATTCGCGACTTTGCTGGCTCAGACCTTTTTCCATCCGGTCGCTGATATTACCCAGCGCAAGGACACAGGCCACCGCAAGACTCAGTGCCAGCCAGACTATCAGTAATGAAGGCGAGCGCCATTCGCGCCAGAACCAGCGTGCTATCATGCCTCCTCCTGCAACAGCCCGTTCACCAGACGTAAACGCCGATCGCAGCGCGCCGCCAGTTGTGGGTCGTGCGTCACCAGAATCAGGGTCGTGCCGTGCTCGCGGTTCAAAGAAAACAGCAGATCGGCAATTTTGTCCCCAGTCTGCCGATCCAGATTGCCCGTAGGTTCATCGGCAAACAGGACATCAGGGCGCCCATTAAACGCCCTTGCCAGCGCCACACGCTGCTGCTCACCACCGGAAAGCTGCGCCGGAAGATGATCGAGACGTTTTCCCAACCCCAATTGTTCAAGCAGCGTTTTCGCACCATCGCGGCTTTTCCCACTGTGTTCTCCCCGCAACAGTGCAGGAAGCTCAACGTTCTCCAGTGCGTTCAGCGTTGGAATTAACATGAATGACTGGAAGACAAAGCCAACATGTCGCGCCCGTAACTGCGCCCGAGCCTCTTCGTCCATGGTATGCAGCGCCTGTCCCACCAGACTCACTTCACCGCTGGAGCCATCGTCCAGCCCGGCAAGGATCGCCAGTAGCGTAGATTTCCCCGATCCTGATTCGCCAATCAGCGCAATGGTCTCGGCGCGTTTGACAACCAGTTCAACTCCGGTAAGGATGGATAGCTCGTGATCACCCTGACCGACGGATTTCTTAAGATGATGAACTTCAACAATGTTTTCCGCTGGCATTTGCCTTTCCTGTTCCTGGTTCTGTTAACTTTCCGCGCCGCCGCAGCGGACACGTTACTTATTCTGGGTGACAGCCTGAGCGCCGGATACCGTATGTCAGCCAGTGCGGCATGGCCTGCACTGCTTAATGATAAATGGCACAGCAAAACACCGGTGGTAAATGCCAGTATTAGCGGCGATACCTCGCAGCAGGGTCTGGCCCGTCTGCCCGCATTACTGAAACAACATCAGCCGCGCTGGGTGCTGGTCGAACTGGGTGGCAATGATGGCCTGCGCGGGTTTGCACCTGCCCAAACTGAACAAACCCTGCGTACCATTTTGCAGGACGTAAAAGCGGCGAATGCCGAACCGCTGCTGATGCAAATTCGTCTGCCAGCAAACTACGGTCGCCGTTATAATGAAACCTTTAGCGCGATTTATCCCAAGCTTGCCAAAGAGTTTGATATTCCTCTGCTGCCCTTTTTTATGGAGGAGGTCTATCTGAAACCCCAATGGATGCAGGATGATGGTATCCATCCTAATCGTGACGCCCAGCCGTTTATTGCCGACTGGATGGCGAAACATCTCACCCCTTTTCTATCCTAAATAATTCGAGTTGTATGAAGGCGGCAAGTGAGAGAGTTCCCAGGAGCATAGATAACTATGTGACTGGGGTGAGCGAGCGTAGCCAACGCACAGACAACTTGAAGTATGACGGATATAGTAAATCACGACTCGTAAATCAACGGAGATCCTGACAGGTAAAGTTATGCAAAAATCGGTCTTAATAACAGGATGTTCCAGTGGTATTGGCCTGGAAAGTGCGCTTGAGCTTAAACGCCAGGGTTTTCGAATTCTGGCTGGCTGCCGCAAACCTGAGGATGTCGCGCGCATGAACGGCATGGGATTTACCGGCATATTGCTGGATCTCGACTCACCAGAAAGCGTGGATCGCGCCGCCGATGAGGTGATCGCCCTGACCGAAAACCGTTTGTATGGGATCTTTAACAACGCAGGATTTGGCGTTTACGGCCCACTGTCCACCATCAGCCGCGAGCAAATGGAACAGCAGTTTTCCGCCAACTTTTTTGGCGCTCATCAGCTCACTATGCGCCTGCTACCCGCCATGTTACCTCATGGCGAAGGGCGTATTGTGATGACCTCTTCAGTCATGGGATTAATTTCCACACCAGGGCGAGGCGCGTATGCCGCCAGCAAATATGCGCTGGAAGCCTGGTCCGATGCGCTACGGATGGAACTTCGCCATAGCGGAATTAAGGTCAGCCTGATTGAACCCGGCCCCATTCGCACCCGCTTTACTGAAAACGTCAACCAGACCCAGAGTGATAAGCCCGTCGAGAACCCCGGTATTGCTGCTCGGTTTACATTGGGTCCGGAGGCCGTTGTCGCCAAAGTGCGCCATGCTTTTGAGAGCGACAAACCCAAATTGCGTTATCCCGTTACGCTGGTGACCTGGGCTGTGACGTTTCTCAAACGCCTGCTCCCGGGCCGCGCAATGGACAAAATTTTACACGGCTGAGTTGAAGCCTGCTCGTCAGCCCCCATGTAGAAACAAATAGACGAATAGAGAGTGACTCCATGTCCGCACAAAATATTGTCAATATTAACGAATCAAATCTGCAGCAGACCCTTGAATTGTCGATGACCACCCCGGTCCTGTTCTATTTCTGGTCTGAACGTAGCCAACATTGTCTGCAATTAACGCCGGTACTGGAGAGCCTTGCTGCACAGTACAACGGCCAGTTTATTCTTGCCAAGCTGGACTGTGACGCCGAACAGATGATCGCGTCTCAGTTTGGTCTACGCGCAATTCCAACGGTTTACCTGTTCCAGAACGGTCAGCCGGTCGATGGCTTCCAGGGACCGCAGCCGGAAGAGGTTATCCGCGCACTGCTTGAAAAAGTATTGCCGAGTGAAGAAGAGCTGAAAGCACGCCAGGCAATTGAGTTTATTGAAGCGGGTAACCACGCCGACGCCCTGCCACTGTTGAAAGAAGCGTGGCAAATCTCCAACCAGAGCAGCGAAATTGGTCTGCTGCTGGCGGAAACGCAAATTGCGCTGAATCGTACTGAAGATGCTGAAGCTGTACTCAAAACCATCCCATTGCAGGATCAGGATACCCGTTATCAGGGGCTGGTCGCGCAAATTGAACTGCTGAAGCAGGCGGCTGATACACCAGAAATTCAGCAGTTACAGCAACAGGTTACGAATAACCCACAGGATGCAGCACTGGCAACGCAACTGGCTATTCAATTGCACCAGGTTGGACGTAACGAAGAAGCACTGGAACTCCTGTTCAGCCATTTGAAGAAAGATCTCGCGGCGGCTGATGGTCAGGCACGTAAGACCTTCCAGGAGATCCTCGCTGCGCTAGGTACCGGTGATGCGCTGGCGTCAAAATATCGTCGTCAGCTGTACGCACTGTTGTACTAATCCGTTTCATTTTGCCCGATGGCGCTGTGCTTATCGGGCCGACAAATACCACTCTCGAAGGCCGGATAAGCGGTAGCCGCCATCCGGCATCACATCACGGTTTCTTTAATGGCGTCACCACCAACTGGTGGCGCGAATTATAGAACTTCCGATAGGTTAAATAGCAGGCGATAATGGTCGACAGGCTGGCGGTAGAAAGCAGCATAAACGTCACCATAATCTGATACTTAATCGCTTTTACCGGATCGATACCGGCAAAGATCAATCCTGACATCATCCCCGGTAAACTTACTAACCCGACGGTTTTTGCGGAATCGATCGTTGGGATCAGCGATGCGCGAATACTGTCCCGAATAAGCGGCGCGGACGCGACTTTCGGAGAAGCGCCGAGGCTTAATTTCTCCTGAATTTGCTGCTGCTCACTGCTAAAGCGCTGCCCCAGGTTGTTGTAACATAACCCGACGGCCACCATCGCATTCCCGGCGATCATGCCGGAAATCGGGATCACTTGCATCGGTGCAAACTCGATGGAGCCTGACAGCACCAAAACGGCCAGCGTGACCCCCGCCCCCGAGGTAATAGCGATAAATGAGGAGATAAAAGCCTTATCAATATATTTACTGCGTTTTTGCGCGTTATATGCGGCGTTAAAGCAGATAAACAGCACCATCACTAAGGTCAGAATGCTGTGGTTTACGCCGAAAATATATTTCAGCACGTAGCCTACGATAATAAGCTGGACAACCGCCCGGCAAACGCTCCAGAGAATATCTTTTTCCAGTGCCAGTTTTTCTTTATGGCTGATCAGCATCGCCACCACCACCAGCATCATCGCTAACGCCAGTGATTCATTGGTAATATTATGCTCATTCATTGCTTACTTCCTGCATTTCTCCGGCATGCGGCTGAAGGATAATGACATTATCCGCATGATTAATTTCATCTTTGTCGTGCGTCACCCACAGCACAGCAATATTCTTATCGCGCACATAGCGGTGAATTAGCTCATTCACATTCCGTTTGTTGGCTTCATCCAGCGCGCTGGTTATTTCATCAAGCAGCAGGATTTTCGGCAGAAACTGCAAATTACGAATTAACGAGACGCGCTGCTTTTCGCCGCCGGACAGGTCATTGATGTTTTTTTTGAGGATCGTCTCGGGTAACTCAAAGCGGGCCAGATCGGTCAGAAACACATCTGGATCCGGACTTTTATTGCGGATTTGCCAGGGGAAAATGAGATTGTCGTAAACGGTGTCACCAAACAAAGCGGGCGTTTGCGCGCAATAAGAGACCTGCTGACGATACGCTTCCGGCTTGAGGGTCGTTATCTCCTTGCCCTCAAAGATAATCTCACCCGCGCTCGGGCTAATTAACGACGCGACAATTTTCAACAACGTGCTTTTACCGCAACCGGACTGGCCGGTAATCAGCTTAAATTCTCCGGCATTAAGATTAAAACTGATGTTATTAAGAATTTTCGTTGTTCCCGCCTGCCAGGCGACATTCTTTAACTGAAGCAGCATTCTGCTTTCTTCCATTACCAATCCCTTTTTTACCTCTTTCGTGCAGACAGTCTATCCCTGTAATTTATTATAGGGGAGCCCACCTTGATAAATCGGGTATAATTTGATTAATGAGGCAGTAAAGGACAGCACAACAGGAGGTTTCATCGATGCTCATTTTTATTCCTATTCTTATTTTTGTCGCACTGGTCATCGTCGGTGCGGGCGTGAAAATCGTCCCGCAGGGATACCAGTGGACGGTGGAACGTTTCGGGCGTTACACCAAGACCCTGCAACCGGGGTTAAGTCTTGTTGTGCCATTTATGGACCGAATTGGTCGTAAGATCAACATGATGGAACAGGTTCTTGATATTCCGTCGCAAGAGGTCATCTCCAAAGACAACGCTAACGTTGCCATTGATGCCGTGTGCTTTATTCAGGTCATCGACGCGCCAAAGGCGGCGTATGAAGTCAGTAACCTGGAACTGGCGATCATTAACCTGACCATGACCAACATCCGTACCGTGCTTGGCTCGATGGAACTCGATGAGATGCTCTCCCAGCGCGACAACATCAATACGCGCTTGCTGCATATCGTTGATGAAGCCACCAATCCCTGGGGCATCAAAATTACCCGTATCGAGATCCGCGATGTTCGCCCACCGGCAGAGCTTATCGATGCGATGAACGCACAGATGAAAGCAGAGCGTACCAAGCGTGCCTACATTCTTGAAGCCGAGGGTATCCGTCAGGCGGAGATCGTCAAGGCCGAAGGTGAGAAACAGTCGAAAATCCTGAAAGCAGAAGGTGAACGCCAGTCCGCTTTCTTACAGGCCGAAGCACGTGAACGTTCAGCGGAAGCGGAAGCTCGTGCAACGCAGATGGTATCTGAAGCCATTGCTGCTGGGGACATTCAGGCTGTGAATTACTTTGTGGCACAGAAATACACCGAAGCGCTGCAACATATCGGTTCGTCGAATAACAGTAAAGTGGTGATGATGCCGCTGGATGCCAGCAGTCTGATGGGCTCCATCGCCGGGATCACTGAGCTGATTAAGGACAGCGCCAGCGAACGGAAAAAATCATGATAGCGATGATCCTGGTTCACCCACATATCTTCTGGCTTAGCCTCGGGGGCCTGCTATTGGCCGCCGAGATGCTGGGCGGTAACGGTTATCTGCTATGGAGCGGTGTAGCGGCGGTGATAACCGGGCTGGTTATCTGGCTCGTACCGCTCGACTGGGCGTGGCAGGGAGCAATGTTCGCCGTATTAACACTGCTGGCAGCCTGGTTGTGGTGGAAATGGCTGGCGAAGCGCGTGCAAGAGCAGAAACCGGCCGACAGCCATCTTAATCAGCGCGGACAACAGCTAGTCGGTCGTCGGTTTACACTGGAAACCGCCCTGGTCAATGGTCGCGGGCATATGCGCGTCGGCGACAGCTCGTGGCCCGTCAGCGCCAATGATGACTTAAGCGCCGGAACACACGTTGAAGTGGTTGCCGTTGAAGGCATTACTCTGGTAATCAAAGCCGTATCACCATAAAACAGACAGGAAATAAGACTATGGTCAGGAAGACACCCCTCGCCTTTGCCCTTTTTACCCTACTGGCAACTGCTCCTCAGGCGTTTGCCTCATCAGATATAGAAGATTGCAAATGGAGCGATGACCACTGTCTGCTGAAAGGCACGCCTACCTTCAGCCCCGGAAACGACAGCCGTGATAACCTGCTACGACTGCTGAGTCAGGAGAAATCGTTCGCCCTGCCGATACAGGCGATGCCTGAGGATATCACCCGCTCCCGTGATTTCTATTTCGCTTATCACCCGCAGTGGGATGACATCACGTCGCCCGCAGCCGCAGTCCCGGAGCAAAACGCTGATGACACGCTAACCCGGCAAATGGCCGAACTGCACATCAGCGCGGATGAGGTAATCCGCAATAATGATGATCTCGAAAACCGACATGTTTCGAATAATATGGGCAGCGCCAGTCAATTCTTTGGCGCACTGCTCACCGATACCTCGTTGACGGTGGAACAACGCCAGGCTCTGGCGCAAGCGCGGATGGGGCTGTTGTCCGGCGCAACCCGTGAGCAGATTGATGCCTCATTGACTACTCTGCCTGTGGATTCCAGTGCCCAACGCTATAAAACGTACCTGATTGCCGCCGCCAATTTCTATGCCGGTGATTATGTGAATGCCGAACAAGCGTTTACTCAGTTGGCGAAAAGCGATCGCCCATGGCTGGCAGAAACGGCGCAGTACATGCTAATGCGCACAGCACTGAATAAAAGTAGTCAGAACAGCGTCGGTGAATACGGTGATTTTGATATCGCCAGAATTAACCACCAGGATGCCGCTCAGGCACAGACACAGGCGCAAGCCTATCTGCATCGCTGGCCGCAAGGCCAGTACGCCGATTCGACGCGCGGTATGCTGCGGCGTATCAACTGGTATTTACAAGCCTGGCCACAGCTGGCCGGACTGTATGAGCAGGCTCTCGATACGTCGGCCAATGCGCAGCAGTTGCGTGAGACCGTGACAGAATACGATAACGTCTACGGTATGCAATTCTATGATCAATCCGTAATTGAAGCCTTTCCTGATGCCCCCCGCGTGAGCTATATCGAACTGTTACGCGCACTGCGTCTGAATAGCGATAAAAAACCCACGCTGACCCAGGCGCAACTTGATGCGAGCAAGCCGGTATTTGAACAAAGCCAACACATGCCGCTGTGGCGCAATCTACAGCTGAATTTATGGATGGCGGCGGGCAACTATGCGGCCATTGTTCAGACAGTAACCCCGGCGCAACAACTTTCCGCACACGATACGCTCGCGTTTAGCGAACAGGTGCTCTACGGCGAAGCGCTAATGGGCCAACAGCAATGGTCTACCGCACGCGCGTTCTGGCAGCAGTTGCTGAAAGTGAGCAAAGATAACGAGCAGCAGCAATATGTGCAGGCCAAGCTGGCGGCTACGCTGGTCTATAGTGGTGACAGCGCGGCGATATTCGCCCCGGACAGTGCGGTAACCAATCTGCGTTTCCGCTCTCAGGTGCTGAAAACACAGGCAACGCCTGAACTGCTACGCCAGCAGGCTACCCATGGGCCTAACAATGAAGAGCGCACGATAGCCCTGCATACGTTGCTGGTTCGGGATCTTACCGAGAACCGTTTTGCGGACTGGTTGAATGACCGGAAACTGGCCCGTGCCATTAGCCAACCGGTGGTTGGCACCGCATTTGATGACGTCAATCTGAGCGTGTTTGACTGGAACGGTGATGCCGCTCAGGCCGGCTATACCTGCCGCAGCCTCAATGAAACGGTCACGGTATTAAGCCGCAAAGCCGATGACGCCCACGCACTGAACTGTCTGGGTGAGTTCTTCCGTACCACACAAACCCATGTCGATCTGTGGAAAAACAGTAGCGGTAACGATGTGCTGGAAGTGGCCATTACGCGACAGGAGCCGTTCGGCCAGTTCGACAGGCAGCGCTATTACCAACAGGTTATCGCGTCCCCAACAGCGGAAGTCGAGGATAAAAGCTTTGCGCTGTATCGGGCCATCATGTGCTACTCCCCGTCAGGTTATAACGAATGCGGCGGCGAAGACGTGGATAAATCGCAGCGAAAAGACTGGTTCACACAGTTAAAGACGCAGTATCCGGGAAGCCCGTGGGCGCAAAAACTCAAATACTACTGGTAATCGCGCTGCTGGCCGGTCAGGCACAGGCGGCGGATATTGTCGCCGCCCGTGACCATTCGGCCTTCTGGCTGTGGTCCGGGGTGAAAGCCAGTGCTGAACTGCAAAATGCGCAAACGGTCTATCTGCATCAGGGCGAGGTGCTGGTTCGATCGGGTAACGTGGTTTTCCAGCGTCTGGGACTGCCGGTCAGTCGTCTGACTTTTCCCTCAATCTGGCTGACGGTCCGCTTTACCACGCTCGACGTACCGGAGGAGATTCCTGCCCGAATCATACGGCTGATGCAACGCTGGCAGAGCGCCGGCAACCACGTCGTCGGCCTGCAGGTCGATTTTGACGCGGCGACCCACCAGCTTGCTGATTACGCCCGTTTTCTGCACCAATTGCGTCAACAGTTGCCGCCAGAGTTTGCGCTTGGCGTGACAGGTCTGCTGGACTGGGCAAAAACCGGGGATGTCGCCACGCTAAACGCACTGGCGGTCGATGAACTGGTGGTGCAGAGCTATCAGGGGCGTCAGACGGTGGCAAATTATCAGGCGTATCTGCCTGCACTCGCCCGTCTGCGTATTCCGTTTAAGCTGGGGCTGGTGCAAAACGGTAGCAGGGACCTGCAGGCTGAGGCTCAGCTTGAAAAATCCCCGTGGTACCGTGGCACAGTGGTGTTTATGCTCAATCCCTCTCGCCGTTAAGCCTTTGCTTTGTGATGGCAGCAGCCGGAGAGATTATCCATGATCGGGCATTCGGCGCTATCATCACCAGGGCAACTGTCCGCCAGCGCCAGCAAATGCAAGCGCATGGCCTGCAGCTCGCTGATATGCCGCTCGATGTCCGCCACTTTTTCTAACGTGCGCTTTTTGACATCCGCGCTGTGACGCGCCGGATCGTTAAACAAATTGACCAGCTCACCACACTCTTCCAGGTTAAAGCCAACCTGCCGCGCCTGACGCAACAGCGTCAGTTCATTCAGATGCTGCTGGTTGTATGTGCGATAGCCGTTTTCGCTACGTAGTGGCGGCGTCACCAGACCTTTTTCTTCATAAAAGCGTATCGCTTTACTGGTTAAACCGGTTTTTTTAGCAACATCGGATATATTCACATCTTCCCCCTTGACCTTCCCCTTGATGGAAGGTTTAACCTTTATAACAGTTAGTCAAAACGACTGCTAAGGTCAACGTTTACCGACCAATCATAGAGGAAATTTGTTATGTCTCAAACTATCGATCTGACTCTGGACGGTCTGTCCTGTGGTCACTGCGTAAAACGCGTTAAAGAAAGTCTCGAACAACGCCCGGACGTGGAACTCGCGGATGTCACGGTGACAGAAGCCCATGTCACCGGTAGCGCCAGTGCCGAGGCGCTGATCGAAACCATCAAACAAGCCGGTTATGGCGCGGAGTTAAGCCACCCAAAGGCTAAACCGCTGGCGGAGTCATCAATCCCGTCGGAAGCACTGGCAGCGGTCCCCCCTGAGCTTCCGGCAGCTACGGCTGAAGAAGATGATAGCCAACAGTTGCTGTTAAACGGCATGAGCTGCGCCAGCTGTGTCTCCCGCGTACAAAATGCGCTGCAAAGCGTACCGGGTGTCACGCAGGCACGGGTAAACCTGGCGGAGCGCACTGCGCTGGTAATGGGCAGTGCATCCGCCGCAGATTTAGTGCAGGCGGTGGAAAAAGCCGGCTATGGCGCGGAAGCGATCGAAGACGACGCTAAGCGTCGCGAACGCCAGCAGGAAACCGCCGTGGCGACCATGAAACGTTTTCGCTGGCAGGCGGCGGTTGCGCTGTTGCTGGGTGTCCCGGTCATGGTATGGGGAATGATTGGCGATAACATGATGGTGAGTGCCGACAACCGTAGCCTGTGGCTGGTCATTGGTCTGGCAACACTCGCTGTCATGGTCTTCGCAGGCGGTCACTTCTACCGCAGCGCGTGGAAAAGCCTGATGAACGGCACCGCGACCATGGATACACTGGTCGCGCTGGGCACGGGGGTCGCCTGGCTCTATTCCATGAGCGTAAACCTCTGGCCGCAATGGTTCCCAATGGAAGCGCGGCATCTCTATTATGAAGCCAGTGCCATGATTATCGGTCTGATTAACCTTGGCCATATGCTGGAAGCACGCGCCCGCCAACGCTCTTCCAAAGCGCTGGAAAAACTACTCGATTTAACACCGCCAACCGCACGTGTTGTGACTGATGACGGTGAAAAAAACGTGCCACTGGCCGATGTGCAGGCAGGCATGTTGCTACGTCTGACTACCGGCGATCGCGTTCCGGTAGATGGCGAAATCACACAGGGCGAGGCCTGGCTGGATGAAGCGATGCTGACCGGCGAACCAATCCCGCAACAAAAAGGGGAAGGTGATAGCGTCCACGCCGGTACTGTCGTTCAGGATGGTAGCGTACTGTTCCGCGCCAGTGCCGTCGGCAGCCACACGACGTTATCGCGTATTATTCGCATGGTGCGTCAGGCACAAAGCAGTAAGCCCGAGATTGGTAAACTGGCCGACCGTATTTCCTCGGTATTCGTTCCGGTGGTGGTAGTGATTGCACTGGTGAGTGCAGCAATTTGGTACTTTTTCGGCCCGGCACCACAAATTGTTTATACGCTGGTGATTGCCACCACCGTACTGATTATTGCCTGTCCTTGTGCGCTAGGTCTGGCCACACCCATGTCGATTATTTCCGGGGTGGGTCGTGCCGCTGAGTTTGGGGTGCTGGTACGTGATGCTGATGCGCTGCAACGCGCCAGCACGCTTGATACCGTCGTCTTTGACAAGACCGGTACGCTGACTGAGGGTAAACCGCAGGTTGTCGCCATCAAAACGTTCGGCAATACCGACGAAGCGCTGGCTGTTCGCCTGGCAGCCGCCCTTGAACAGGGTTCCAGCCATCCGCTGGCCCGGGCGATTCTGGATAAAGCGGGCGATGTTACGTTGCCGCAAGTCAATGGTTTCCGTACGCTGCGCGGTTTAGGCGTCAGCGGGGAAGCTGAAGGCCATACGTTATTACTGGGTAACCAGGCGCTGCTCAACGAACAGCACGTTGTTACCACCGAAATGGAAGCCGAGATCACGGCTCAGGCTTCCCAGGGGACAACCCCGGTGCTGTTAGCCATTGACGGGCAAGCGGCAGCCTTGTTAGCGGTACGTGACCCATTGCGCAGCGACAGCGTGGCCGCGCTTCAGCGTCTGCACCGCGCTGGCTATCGTCTGGTGATGCTCACCGGTGATAACCCAACTACGGCCAATGCCATTGCCAAAGAAGCAGGTATTGATGAGGTGATAGCCGGCGTACTGCCAGACGGTAAAGCGGAAGCCATTAAACGTCTGCAGAGCCAGGGACGTCAGGTCGCCATGGTCGGTGACGGCATTAACGATGCCCCTGCCCTGGCCCAGGCCGATGTGGGTATTGCAATGGGCGGAGGCAGCGATGTGGCGATTGAGACCGCTGCGATCACGCTGATGCGTCATAGCCTGATGGGCGTTGCGGATGCGCTCTCTATCTCGCGGGCAACGCTGCGTAATATGAAGCAGAACCTGCTCGGCGCATTTATCTACAACAGCATCGGTATCCCCGTTGCCGCCGGGATTCTGTGGCCGTTCACCGGGACCCTGCTGAACCCGGTCGTTGCCGGAGCTGCGATGGCGCTCTCTTCTATTACCGTGGTGAGCAACGCCAACCGACTGCTGCGCTTTAAACCGAAAGAGTAACCCTTTGCCAAACGGCACTTTCGTTTATCCGGCCTACAAAAAGTAAGTGATAATGTAGGCCGGATAAGACGATTTTGCGTCGCCATTCAACGATTCACGGATTGCACCTTCCTGGACCACGCGCTAGCATGGAAGTCTACTCAAGGGAGGCCGTATGGATTTGTTATACCGGGTAAAAGCATTATGGTCTGCACTGCGCGGTAACCATTATACCTGGCCGGCCATCGATGTCTCTTTGCCTGGCAACCGCCATTTTCATCTGATTGGCAGTATTCATATGGGTAGCCGGGGTATGGCCCCTCTGCCTGCCAGGTTACTGAAAAAACTCAGCCGCGCTGATGCACTGATTGTCGAAGCCGATGTCTCCGGTGACGATGCACCGTTTGCCAATCTTCCAGTTTTTGCTGCGCTGGAAGAACGCATCAGCGAAGAGCAATTGCGCAACCTGCAAAAAGTTTCTGGCGATCTTGGTATTTCCCCCTCCCTGTTTTCGACTCAGCCCCTGTGGCAAATAGCCATGATCTTGCAAGCCACGCAGGCGCAACAGCTGGGATTACGGGCGGAATATGGTATTGACTACCAACTGCTCAAAGCGGCTAAACAGGCGCAAAAACCCATTATTGAACTGGAAGGCGCTTCCAGCCAAATCGACCTGTTATGCCAATTACCTGATAACGGTTTGGCTTTGCTCGACGATACCCTGACACACTGGCATACCAACGCCAGGTTGCTGCAACAAATGATGGGTTGGTGGCTTGAATCACCACCACAAAATGGCGAACTCACATTACCCAACACATTCAGCCAGTCGTTATATGACGTACTCATGCACCAGCGTAATGAGGCCTGGCGGGACAAACTCAAGGCAATGCCTGCGGGCCACTATGTGGTCGCAGTGGGCGCACTGCATCTGTATGGGGAGGGAAACTTACCGGAGATGATGCGATAAAAAAAATGGCCAATATTTCTATTGGCCCGTCAAAGAGGAATTTCATCATTATTATTATGCCGACGCTTAAAGCATCGGTGTAGGTCGATTGTCGCTCAAAGTCGTCATCCTGCCAATACTATTGCGCAAGATGGTACTATTTTTTCCACCGCCATCAGGCGTATGCTTATGGCGTATTTTGTCTGGGCCAGGAAAAATTGCTATGACACCCGCCGTTAAACTACTCGAAAAAAACAAAATTTCTTTTCAGATCCACACCTACGATCACGATCCGTCCGAGACCAACTTTGGCGACGAAGTGGTCCGTAAATTAGGGCTGAATGCGGATCAGGTCTACAAAACGCTGCTGGTTGCCGTGAATGGCGATATGAAACATCTGGCGGTTGCCGTCACCCCGGTAGCCGGACAGCTGGATCTTAAAAAGGTCGCGAAGGCGCTGGGCGCCAAAAAGGTCGATATGGCCGACCCAATGGTTGCGCAACGCACAACGGGATATCTGGTCGGCGGTATTAGCCCGCTTGGGCAGAAAAAACGTTTGCCAACGCTGATTGATGCCCCCGCTCAGACATTCGACACTATTTATGTTTCCGGCGGCAAACGCGGGCTGGATATTGAACTGGCGGCGAACGATCTGGCGAAAATTCTGGATGCGAAATTCGCCGACATCGCACGCCGCGATTAAGCCGGTATGGAAGATTGCCTGATGGCGCGCAGCTTTAAGGCCTACAAACCGAATACGCTTACAGCCTGTAGGCCGGATAAGGTGCCAGCACCGCCATCCGGCACTCCCCCTGTTACTGCCAGGTAACTTCACCCTTCGGCTCATACATACTGGCATCCAGCGGTGAGTTTTTCTGTACGTACTCTTTCAGCACTTCCGCATCGATAAACCCGGTATTCACATACCCTGGTTTGTCAGCGATCTGCGGATAACCATCGCCACCGGTGGCATTGAAGCTCAGCGTTGCCATGCGATACGTTTTAGCCGGGTCAACAGGTTCGCCTTTGATTTTCAGATCGTTAAGTTTACCGTCTTTCGCCACAAAGCTGACGTTGGCAAACTGCGGATAGGCCCCGGAGTCCGGCTTCATTTGCGCCACGGCGGTCAGATAGTCAATCACCTCTTTCCCACTCATGTCGGCATACACCACAATATTGCCGAACGGTTGTACCTTCAGCACACTCTTATAGGTGATATCACCGCCTTCAATGGAATCACGAATACCACCGCCGCTCATCACACCAAAATCAGCGCCGGTGCGTGCCATTTGCGCCGCGAGCAGCAGATGCCCCATATTGGTCTGCACAAAACGCACCTTGCTACGGTCGCCTTCCAGACGCGCATTGACACTGCCAATTTTGACATCCAACTGCGCTTTGCCTTTATTCTGGAATGGTGTCAGTAACGACAGCATTTGCTGGTTTTCAGCAATTTCTGGGGTGTAAAGTACGCGCTCACTTTTACCGTTATCCCAGGTCACTTTTTTCTTCAGGTTTACCGGAATGAGTTGGTAGTTGACCATTTTCATTTCGCCATTGCGGAATTCAAAGTCCGCCCGGCCAACGTATTTACCCCACTCATGCGCCTGCACAATCCAGATACCGTTTTGCTTATCTGGCGCACATGGCGTACCCGGTACGTAATCAACCTGCTTTTTGTTTTCCGATGCCATGCACACCGGATCCTGTGAGTGACCACCCACAATCATCGCCAGCGCCCCGGTGGGCAGGCTACGCGCCATTTCGACATCGCCAGGGGCGTTCGAGCCGTGATTGCCGTTGTCATAATGCCCCATATGCGTGGTCGCGATAATGATGTCTGGCTTTTCATTCATATTGAGTTCCTGGATAACCAGCTTTGCTTCTTCCGCAGGTTTGCGAAACTCAATATCGGTGAAGAACTCCGGGTTGCCAATTTTCGCCGTATCATCGGTTGTTAAACCCAGAACCGCGATTTTTAAATCCTGGCGCTTAAAGATAGCCCACGGCTTAAACAAGCGTTCGCCAGTGCTTTTCTGGTAGATATTGGCCGAGAGAAACGGGAATTTCGACCATTTTTCCTGCTGGCGCAAGACGGTCATGGGATTATCAAACTCGTGGTTTCCGACCGCCATCGCGTCGTAGCCAATCAGGTTCATCCCGCGAAAATCAGGTTCCGCATCCTGGAGATCGGATTCTGGTACGCCGGTATTAATGTCGCCACCGGAAAGCAGCAGTACACTGCCGCCCTCCTCAGCCACCTCTTTACGAATACCGTCCACCAGCGTTTTTTGCGCCGCCAGTCCATATTCCCCGTATTCACTGCGCCAGAAGTGACCGTGATGATCGTTGGTATGCAGAATGGTAATTTTGTAGGTTTTATCTTTTTCGTACGCTTGGGCAGGCTGACCTGCCAGCGCAAATGCGGCCAATAACGCCAGCGCCACACCCCGTGTTAAAAATTTCATGTACTCTCCCTGAGCCAATATCAACGACTGAAATTACAATGAAATGATATGAAATAATAGTCGAAAATGTTTTCAGAAATGAGACTTCCTTCAAACACCTTCCGCAGGTATGTTAGGCAAGTAATAATAACAAATTAGATTACCCTCATAATCGCAACCCAAACAGAAGTGACTTTCTATGGCAATAAGTGAACCAACCCAGCCAGTGGCTGGCGCGTCAGCGTCGGTTGCTAAAGCACGCACCTCATTTGGCATTTTAGGGGCGATCAGCCTCTCTCATCTGCTAAACGATATGATCCAATCGCTGATTCTGGCGATTTATCCGCTTTTACAGTCAGAGTTTTCACTGACGTTTATGCAGATCGGGATGATTACGCTAACCTTCCAGCTCGCCTCTTCGCTGCTGCAACCGGTTGTCGGCTACTGGACGGACAAATACCCGATGCCATGGTCGCTACCGATTGGAATGTGCTTCACGCTCAGTGGGCTTGTGCTACTGGCGATGGCAGGCAGTTTCCATATGGTCTTGCTCGCCGCAGCGCTGGTCGGTACCGGGTCTTCAGTATTCCACCCGGAATCCTCTCGTGTGGCACGTATGGCCTCCGGTGGCCGTCATGGGTTGGCTCAATCTATTTTCCAGGTCGGTGGTAACTTCGGTAGTTCTCTGGGACCACTACTGGCCGCTGTCATCATCGCGCCATACGGTAAGGGGAATGTGGCCTGGTTCGTTCTGGCGGCCCTGCTGGCGATTGTGGTACTGGCACAGATTAGCCGTTGGTATGCCGCACAACATCGGATGAGTAAAGGGAAACCGAAGGTCGCCATCGTCAATCCGCTACCACGAAATAAAGTGGTACTGGCGGTGGGGATTCTGCTGGTGCTGATTTTCTCCAAATACTTCTATATGGCGAGCATCAGTAGCTATTACACCTTTTATCTGATGCAAAAATTCGGATTATCGGTACAAAATGCTCAGTTCCACCTGTTTGCCTTCCTGTTTGCCGTTGCGGCCGGGACGGTAATTGGTGGGCCATTAGGTGATAAGATTGGCAGAAAATACGTTATTTGGGGCTCTATCCTCGGCGTAGCGCCGTTTACCCTCATTTTGCCCTATGCAACCCTTGAATGGACTGGGATTTTAACCGTGATTATTGGTTTTATCCTTGCATCGGCCTTTTCTGCCATTCTGGTCTACGCACAGGAGCTACTTCCGGGGCGTATCGGTATGGTTTCTGGGCTATTTTTCGGTTTTGCCTTCGGCATGGGCGGCTTGGGTGCCGCGGTGTTAGGGCTGATTGCCGACCATACCAGTATCGATTTGGTCTATAAAATATGTGCTTTCCTGCCTCTTCTGGGGATACTGACCATATTCTTACCTGATAACCGACATAAAGCCTGATTTTCTGACGGCCAAAAGTAAACTTTGGCCGTCATCACTTACAGTGACCATCAGCCTTTGCCTCATACATCCCCCCGTAGTTTTCCGATCCGTGCTTTTTTACGCTTAAAATCCTATTTTCATCAAAATTCAATAATTATTCATAAACATAAACATTAAAATTGTCATAAACTATTACTCGGAATTTGGGTTTTCAGGATCAACACAGCAACCAAAGGAGACGGAATGCATCACGCCACCCCGCTTATCACCACCATTGTCGGCGGCCTTGTGCTCGCTTTTATATTAGGCATGATTGCCAATAAACTACGTATTTCTCCTCTGGTGGGATATCTGTTAGCGGGCGTTCTGGCCGGTCCATTTACACCTGGTTTTGTTGCTGATACTAAGCTTGCACCTGAACTGGCGGAGCTTGGCGTTATCCTACTGATGTTCGGCGTGGGGCTGCACTTCTCCTTGAAGGATTTAATGGCGGTAAAGTCCATCGCCATTCCCGGCGCTATCGCCCAAATTGCCGTGGCGACGCTACTGGGTATGGCGCTTTCAGCGGTGATGGGCTGGTCGCTGATGGTCGGTATCGTCTTTGGGCTGTGTCTTTCAACCGCCAGTACCGTGGTGCTGTTACGTGCGCTTGAAGAACGGCAGCTCATTGATAGCCAGCGCGGGCAAATCGCGATTGGCTGGCTGATTGTCGAAGATTTGATGATGGTGCTGACGCTGGTTCTCCTGCCTGCTGTCGCCGGAATGCTGGAAAAAGAAAACGTCGGCTTTACTTCGCTGGCCGTGGATATGGGCATTACCATCGGTAAGGTCGTGGCATTTATCGCCATTATGATGCTGGTTGGTCGCCGGCTGGTACCGTGGATTATGGCCCGCAGCGCCGCAACAGGTTCCCGCGAACTGTTTACCCTGTCGGTGCTGGCGTTAGCGCTGGGTATCGCCTTTGGCGCGGTGGAGCTGTTCGATGTTTCCTTTGCACTGGGTGCGTTCTTTGCCGGTATGGTGCTGAACGAGTCAGAATTGAGCCACCGAGCGGCGCACGATACCCTACCGCTACGCGATGCTTTCGCCGTACTGTTCTTTGTTTCCGTCGGTATGCTGTTTGATCCGTTAGTCCTGATCCAGCAGCCACTGGCCGTGCTGGGCACGCTGGCGATTATTATCTTCGGTAAATCCGTCGCTGCCTACTTCCTGGTACGCCTGTTTGGTCACTCTCAGCGTACAGCGCTCACCATTGCTACCAGCCTGGCGCAGATTGGTGAGTTTGCCTTTATCCTGGCGGGCCTTGGTATGGCACTGAACCTATTACCACAAGCCGGACAAAACCTGGTGCTGGCAGGTGCAATTCTCTCCATTATGCTCAACCCGGTGCTGTTTGCTGTATTAGAGAAATATCTCGCCAAAACCGAAACACTGGAAGAGCAGACACTGGAAGAGGCTATCGAAGAAGAGAAGCAGATCCCGGTTGATATTTGTAATCATGCACTGCTGGTCGGTTTTGGTCGTGTCGGCAGCCTGTTAGGTGAAAAGCTGATGGCGGCGGGTGTCCCGCTGGTCGTTATTGAAACATCGCGTACCCGCGTGGATGAACTGCGTGAACGTGGGATCCGTGCCGTGCTCGGTAATGCGGCTAACGAAGAAATTATGAATCTGGCGCATCTGGATTGCGCACGCTGGCTGCTGCTGACCATTCCAAATGGTTACGAAGCGGGTGAGATTGTCGCTTGTGCGCGTCAGAAGTGCCCGTCGATTGAGATTATCGCCCGCGCGCATTATGACGATGAAGTGGAATATATCACCGAGCGTGGGGCTAATCAGGTCGTCATGGGCGAGCGTGAAATCGCCCGCACTATGCTGGAACTGATTGAAACACCGCCTGCCGGTGACGTTGCTACGGCCAGTTAATGTTACGTGCCGGATGGCGCTTACGCTTATCCGGCCTACGTATTCCCACACTGGTGTAAGCCCGATAAGCGCAGCGCTATCGGGCAAGAACTCAGCGGTCCCAGTACGACTCTTCGAGACTGTCTTCACGTTCCGGCAAACCGCGCGTCAGACGCGGTGAATGCTGGTTCAGCACCTGATAACTCACGCGATTAGCATATTTACACACCTGGGCTAAAGATGAATATGTCAGCCAGGTATATTTGTGCTTGCTGGAGTTGGGTACATTGCCGCGGTGATAGCTGTTCGCGGTAATATCATGCAGCAATGCAGCCAATGCACCGTCGCCAGCACCGTTGGTGTTCATGATTTTTTCAGGCCCGCCCATATATGGTGCGATATGTGAATACACACGCAGCGGATTCGTACAATCTTTATGGCGCATTGCGCGGCTAAATTCGTACTGGTTGAATTCAGCAATAGCGCCTGGCAGCAGCGGATGCTGAGTTTTGCGTTTCGCCTCTTCTTCAGTAAAGCCGGCCATATACAGTCCCACCGGCCCGGCAGTACACAAGACTAAATCTACCCAATCCAGTGCTTTATCTGACGCCAGCAGCGGATCGTTTTCACCGGTCAGCGCTTCAGCTTCTTCTTCGTTCATCGCCAGAATAGAGACATTCTCTTTCAGAAATTCCTGCCACCACTGTGGGTTATCCGCAATAACGAATTTGGTACCCAGCGTCAGAACCACCGGAACGTTGTGCTTTTTGGCAAATTCAATCGCCTTCATGGTCGCTTCAGGCATCGGTTCGCCCGGCTTACAGCGTACCAGATAGGAGGTCAACACCAGCGCGGAAGCCCCGGCAATCACCGATTCAGGGATGCTCTCCGCGCGCAACTGGTTCATGTGACCGGGGCTGATGGCAAATGTGCGCTCGCCGGATTCACCAATCAGTGTAAAGCAGCGGCCAATCGGGCCATCTACACCCTGTAGA
Source organism: Citrobacter sp. Igbk 17 (assembly GCF_028069775.1). Lineage (NCBI taxonomy): Bacteria > Pseudomonadati > Pseudomonadota > Gammaproteobacteria > Enterobacterales > Enterobacteriaceae > Citrobacter > Citrobacter sp. Igbk 17. The sequence continues at coordinate 73,217 of NZ_JANEWI010000001.1, forward strand.
TAGTTCAAATCGGTGCGGCTGGAAGTGTTGCATAAATAGCGATACGCGTAGCTACCAATTTCGATATTGCTGCACATCACACCCAACAGTACCGAGCGGTCATCTGCCAGCACGGAGTAGTTGTGCATGGTGTTACCGATGGTGCCGCCTGCAAACTGATGGGTGATCAGGTTTTCGCGTACCAGCTCCTGGTAGAGTGCTTCCGCAACATCATCTTCAATCACCAGAGAGTGCCCGGCGCTTAATCCATAACGTTTTACAAAATCATCATCCACTTTGGCTTCAATATCCACCAGCGTTTGGTCGATACCGACTACCCAGGCCGCGCTGGTCTCATTTTCAGGCTGAATTTGTTGCAGCAACGGATCGCGCGCGCTGACGGGGAAATAGTGTTTGGATTTACGTTTACCGGGAAATTTCATGGTCGATTATATGGGTGGTTAACTGAGCGATGCATGGTAGCACATTACCTGATATGCATGCGATGCGGCGCTAAGTTTCAATATCGGACGGCGGGATCGCAGTTTATCCGGTCTCAGTTTCTACAATAAATCATCGTCCACAAGGAGCGTTTTATGAAGCCGGATAACAAGATCCCCGTACTCGACAGAATTTCAGATGAAATGAACGTCGTGGTGAATTTTCATCGCGATGACCTGCCACCCTGGCCCGCTGCCGATGATATCGTGGCCCAACGAAAGTACTACATACATGAACGGCAATTCTGGAATGCTGATGCACCGCAAATGAGTACCCAAGAGTGTGCGGTTTCCACCCGCTATGGCTCTGTTAACACACGTATTTATTCACCGCAGCCTCACAGCCAGGCCACGCTCTATTATTTACACGGCGGCGGCTTTATTCTCGGTAATCTGGATACGCACGATCGCATTATGCGTCTACTGGCGCACTACACGCAGTGCACAGTCATTGGCATCGACTACTCACTGTCGCCAGAAGCGCGCTTCCCGCAGGCCATCGAAGAGATTGTCGCCGCCTGCCAATATTTCCATCACCACGCCGACGATTATTCTCTCAATGTGAAACATATTGGTTTTGCCGGCGATTCCGCAGGTGCCATGCTGGCACTCGCCAGTGCGTTGTGGTTACGTGATAAACAGATCCCCTGCGGTAAGGTCATTGGCGTACTGTTGTGGTACGGGCTTTACGGTCTGCAGGATTCGCTTAGCCGCCGACTGATGGGCGGAGCGTGGGATGGTTTAGGACGTGAGGATCTGCAGATGTACGAAAATGCCTATCTGCGTAGCGTCGACGATCGTGAGTCGCCGTATTATTGCCTGTTTAATAACGATCTTACGCACGACGTGCCGCCCTGCTTTATCGCCAGCGCCGAGTTCGATCCGTTGATTGATGACAGCCGGTTACTTTTCCAGACGCTGCATGCGCATCAGCAGACCTGTCAGTATCAAATGTACCCCGGCATGTTGCACGCCTTCCTGCATTATTCGCGGATGATGAAAACCGCCGATGAGGCTCTGCAGGATGGCGCGCGTTTCTTTCAGCAACAGCTTTAGCGGTAGGCTTCGGTCAGTTTAACCATCATTTCAATATGCTCCGGCGCGGCATTCAGCGCCGGAATATACTCATATTTCTTACCGCCAGCCTCGAGGAAAATCTCCCGGTTTTGCACCGCAATCTCTTCCAGTGTTTCGAGGCAATCTGCCGCAAAGCCTGGACACATCACCTGGATATGTCCGGTCCCTTTCTCCGCCAGCATTTTTAACGTTTCGTCAGTATATGGCGTCAACCAAGGCTCACGGCCAAAGCGTGACTGAAAGGTCATCATCACTTTTTCCGGGGCCAGGCCAAGCGCAGAGACCAGTTCACGAGTGGTATCACGGCAGCGCTGCGGGTAATCATCGCCTTCATCCGCATAGCGTTGTGGAATACCGTGGTAGGAGAGCAGCAGTAAATCGGGTTCACCGTGCTGTGCAAACGAATCGCGGGCACTTTTAGCCAGCGCATCAATATAGCTGTTGTCGTCTGCGTAATCACGGATAAAGGAAACCCCAGGAATACCGCGCTTACGCGCCAGGATACGCGCCAGCTCATCCCAGACTGCCGCTACCGTCGAACAGGAGTATTGCGGGTACAGCGTTAACACCACAATGTGGTCAACGCCGCTTGCCAGCAATTCATCAACCGCGCTTTCCAGCGAAGGTGAACCGTAGCTCATTCCCAGTGCGACGGGCGTATCGGGTAAACGCTCCGCCAGTGCCTGCTGCTGCGCACGACTGTAAACCATCAGTGGAGAACCCTCCTCCATCCAGATTGACTGGTACAGCTTTGCCACACGCGGCGCACGCAACGGTAAAATCACACCACGCAGCAACGGCCACCACAGTAGACGGGATGTATCAACTACGCGGGTATCGCTTAAAAACTGGCGCAGGTAACGTTTAACAGCTTCAGGGGTTGGGGCATCGGGAGTGCCGAGATTAGCCAGCAGGATACCGGTTTTCGTCTGACGCATTACCGCCTCTTATCGATTCAAATTGTTGATAATTGTAGCGGAAAAGCGGAGAAGAAGAACTAATTGCTGTGAGAGGTAAGACGAGAATTTGCCTGATGGCGCTGCGCTTATCAGGCCTACAAAAAATCGTAGGCCGGATAAGGTGTATACACCGCCATCCGGCATTAAGCGCGAAAAAATTAACCGAGGATTTTTTCCAGCGCTGCGCGAACGTCAGCCACGGCCTGAGTGCCGTCAACTTTCGCGTATTTGGTGTTACCCGCCTGCGCTTCTTTAGAGTAGTAGCCGATCAGCGGAGCGGTCATCTGATGGTATTCCACCAGACGCTTACGTACGGTCTCTTCCTGATCGTCTTTACGGGTGGTCAGCTCTTCGCCGGTCACGTCGTCTTTACCTTCAACCTTAGGCGGATTGAATTTGATGTGGTAAACGCGGCCAGAAGCAGCGTGTACGCGACGACCAACGATACGATCAACGATCAGCTCATCCGGAACGTCAAACTCCAGAACGTAGTCCACGTTGATGCCCGCTTCTTTCATGGCATCAGCCTGCGGGATAGTACGCGGGAAGCCGTCCAGCAGGAAACCATTACGGCAGTCTTCCTGAGCAATACGCTCTTTTACCAGCGCGATCACCAGCTCATCAGTCACCAGCTTGCCGGCGTCCATGATGTCTTTCGCTTGTTTGCCCAGCTCGGAGCCAGATTTCACGGCGGCACGCAGCATATCACCGGTGGAGATTTGCGGAATACCATATTTCTCCATGATGAACTGAGCCTGAGTTCCTTTACCCGCGCCCGGAGCGCCAAGCAGAATGATACGCATTACGAAAATCCCCTTAAAGGTTGTCGATATTTTTTAAAAAGCGCTAAACGATACCACCATCACGCAATTGGCTCAAGAAAGACGCCTGACGCTGAAACGGTTAACGGCGGGAAAATTGAAAATAAGAAGAGAAAATGCCGGATAGCGGTGTAAACACCTTATCCGGCCTACGGTATACGAGATTTTGTAGGCCGGATAAGCGTTAGCGCCATCCGGCATCACGTAACGCAACCGCTATCAGGATACCAGCAACTGGTTCATTCGACGGATGAACTGGTTAGGGTCTTCCAGCGTACCGCGCTCAGCAAACAACGCCTGATCCAGCAGCAGTTCGACCCACTCTTTAAACTGAGCTTCGTCCTGAGTATCCGCCGTGCGTTTTACCAACACGTGGTCTGGATTCAGTTCAAAGATATATTTCACTTCCGGCACAGCCTGGCCCGCAGCGGCAAACAACTTCGCCATCTGGGTACTCATTTCGTCTGCGTCAGTGGTGACAATCGCTGGCGTATCGGTTAGACGGTGCGTCAGACGCACTTCTTTCACACGGTCGCCCAGCAGGGTTTTCACGCGTTCAACAAACGGCGTCAGCGCTTTTTCCGCTTCTTTTGCCGATTCATCAACTTCGTCTGCCAGCTTGTCGATAGACTCGTCAGCTTTAGCGACAGACTGGAACGCCTTACCGTCGAATTCAGTCAGGTAGTTCATCATCCACTCATCGATGCGGTCAGAAAGCAGCAGGACTTCGATACCTTTCTTACGCAGCAATTCGAGGTGCGGGCTGCTCTTCGCCGCCGCATAGCTGTCTGCAGTAATGTAGTAGATCTTCTCCTGCCCTTCTTTCATCCGTGAGACATAGTCTTCCAGCGACACGGTCTGTGCGGAAGAATCTGTGTGTGTGGATGCGAAGCGCATCAGCTTAGCGATGGTTTCCTGGTTAGCGTGATCTTCCGCCGGCCCTTCTTTCAGTACCAGGCCAAACTGTTTCCAGAAGGTCTGGTATTTTTCAGCGTCATCTTTTGCCAGTTTTTCCAGCATCTGCAATACACGTTTGGTCAGTGCGCTACGCAGATTACGGGTGACGGTGCTGTCCTGCAGGATCTCACGAGACACGTTCAGCGGCAGATCGTTGGAATCTATCAGACCGCGCACAAAGCGCAGATAGTTCGGCATGAACTGCTCAGCGTCATCCATGATGAATACACGTTGAACGTACAGTTTCAGACCATGCTTGTGATCGCGGTTCCACATATCCCACGGGGCCTGTGACGGAATGTACAGCAGGCTGGTGTATTCCTGCTTACCTTCCACACGGTTGTGGCTCCAGGTCAGCGGATCGGTGAAGTCATGCGCGATATGCTTGTAGAATTCGTTGTACTCGTCGTCTTTGATTTCTGACTTGTTACGCGTCCACAGCGCCTGTGCCTTGTTGATTTTCTCCCAGGAAACAACGGTTTCACCGTCTTTTTCTTCCTGTTTTTCAATCTCTACCGGCAGCGCGATATGATCGGAATATTTGCTGATGATGGAACGCACGCGCCAGTCATCCAGGAACTCGTCTTCCCCTTCACGCAGGTGCAGAGTGATTTCGGTACCGCGGTCTTCTTTGGTAATGTCGGCAACGGTGTATTCACCTTCGCCCGCAGATTCCCAGAACACACCGTTTTCAGGCTTATCACCCGCAGCACGGGTACGCACAGTGACTTTATCCGCCACAATAAACGCGGAATAGAAGCCTACCCCGAACTGGCCGATCAACTGGCTGTCTTTTGCCTGATCGGAGCCCATGGATTCGAGGAAAGATTTGGTACCGGATTTCGCAATGGTCCCCAGATGATCGATAACGTCATCACGGTTCATCCCCACGCCGTTATCAGCAATGGTCAACGTACGCTTATCTTTATCGAAGGAAACACGCACACGCAGCTCACCATCACCTTCATACAGGTCCGGATTAGACAGGGCGCGGAAACGCAGCTTGTCTGCCGCATCCGAGGCGTTAGAGATAAGCTCACGCAGGAAGATTTCTTTATTGGAATACAGAGAATGGATCATCAGGTGCAGAAGCTGTTTTACTTCTGACTGAAAACCACGAGTTTCTTGTCCTTTCATGTAGATCTACCTCAACAATGCCATTTTTAATGGTAAAAACACGTTGAGGGTGAAATGGGGACAAGCGGGAAGGATTTCAAGCGGAAGCCGCCGTCGCGGCCTCCGTTTGTTCAGAATTTAATCTTGTGTCGTCCTGCCAGAGAGTGCGACAGTGTCGTACCGTCGACCATTTCCAGCTCGCCGCCTACCGGTACGCCATGAGCGATACGGCTGGCTTCAACGCCATATTGCATACAAAGCTCAGCAATATAGTTGGCGGTTGCCTCTCCTTCGACCGTGGGATTGGTCGCCAGGATCAGTTCGTTGATGTGTTCAGACGCCAGTCGCTGCTCCAGACGATCGAGCCCGATATCATCAGGCCCGATGCCATCCAGCGGCGACAGGTGTCCCATCAGCACAAAGTAACGTCCGGAAAACTGCCCGGTTTGCTCAATGGCGTAGATGTCCGCCGGACTCTCCACCACACAAATCTGACCATTTTCCTGGCGACGCGGGTTTGAACAGATGTTGCAGACATCTTGCTCCGTGAAGGTGCGGCAATCGGCACAGTGGCCGATTTCCGACATCGCTTTCGTTAACGCCTGCGCCAGACGCATCCCGCCGCTGCGATCGCGCTGCAGGAGCGTGAACGCCATGCGCTGCGCCGACTTCGGGCCAACACCCGGCAGACAGCGCAATGCTTCCATCAGCTGAGTTAACAGCGGGCTGGTTTGCATCAGAACGGCATCTTAAAGCCAGGTGGCAACTGCATACCGGAGGAAACGGAGGCCATTTTCTCTTTCTGCGTTTCTTCAATGCGACGTGCCGCATCGTTGAATGCTGCAGCAACCAGATCTTCCAGCATCTCTTTGTCGTCTTCCAGCAGGCTTGGATCGATTTCCACGCGACGGCAGTTATGCGCACCGTTGATGGTCACTTTTACCAGACCTGCGCCAGATTCTCCGGTGACTTCCAGCTTGGCGACTTCTTCTTGCATCTGCTGCATTTTTTCTTGCATCTGCTGGGCCTGTTTCATCAGGTTACCCAGACCGCCTTTACCAAACATAGGCTTCTCTCTCAATCACGTTAAGGGATGACGACCGTCAAACCATTAGGCTCACGATCAAATGGGGCGAATACTCTCTTCGTCCAGGTCCGCGTCGAAAAAACGGCGCAGCGTCTGAATGTTATTATCCGCAATAATCGACTCACGCGCCTGCGCGAGTTTCTCTTCGTAAATGGCCTGACGCCATTCCAGCGGCGTACGCACCGCAGGATTATCATCTTCAACGATGGTCAATTCAACTGTTGACCCCGTTAAGGTACTCAATGCTTCAGCCAGTTTTTGCTGCGCGCCGCTGGAATTAAGATGGCGCTGCGTAGAACGCAGATGCAGGCAAACCACATTGCCATTTTCTTCTTTCCAGGCATTCAGCGCTACCTGCTCCACCAGTTTGGGCAACGAAAGCTGGCTCACCTGCGCAGCCCAGGGATCGCGCTCAATGGCTTCAGCCGCAAGCTTTGCGGCCAGCTCTGGCGTTTTTTCGTGTTCCAGCGCTTTTTTCAGCGCTTTCGGCGTGGCGACGACTTCTTTGACTTCTGCAACTGGATTGGTCGCTTTCCAGCGATAGGCTTCTTTTTTCGCCGGCGCGTTTTCCAGCGCAGAGACAGCAGGGCGAGCCTGAACACGTTCAGACACCGAAGCCAGTCTTTCCAGCGCAGCATTATTCACCGGCCGCGCGCGGGAAGCGGCTGCCGGTTCACTCTTTTTTGGTTTGGTCGCTCCCTGAGCGCGCTGCAGCTGACTACGTGCCGCCAGTACCTGGCTGGTGGCGTCAGATAACGGCACATCATGATGCACCGGTGCAGACTGTTGCGGTGGGACCTGCGTCGGGGTCAGCACCGCGGTGGGTGCTGCCGGGGCAAACGACTGTCGCGGTACTTCAGGCTCCGGAAGCGGCTGGCGCGGATGAAAAGCCAGTGCACGCAGCAGCGTCATTTCTACCCCCATACGTCGGTCTGGCGCATACGGTAATTCTTTGCGCCCAATTAACAACGTCTGGTAGTAAAGCTGCACATCGGTCGGTGGTACAGTCCGCGCCAGTTCGCGTAAACGCTGCTCAATTGCGGCCATATCACTGCCAAGCGCGGCGGGTGAAAGTTGTACCATCGCAATACGATGCAGCAAAGCCGACATCTCAACCAACAACGCTTCCCATTCAATGCCGCGCGCGGCGGCATCATGCAGCAGCGTCATGACGCGCTCACCATCCGCAGCAACAACCGCCTCAACGAGCGACAGCGCCTGATCGTCATCCAGCGTACCGAGCATAGTGCTCACCGCCTGGGTAGAGACCTGTCCATCGCCGCTGGCAATCGCCTGATCGGTCAGACTCAGCGCATCACGCAGGCTGCCATCCGCTGCACGGGCCAGCAACTGCAGCGCACGAGGCTCATGAACGATATGCTCTTCATTGAGGATATGTTCAAGCTGATGACGAATCTGCTCAACATCCAACGCCTTAAGGTGGAATTGCAAACAACGTGACAGGATAGTCACAGGCAGTTTTTGCGGATCGGTGGTCGCCAGCAGGAATTTGACGTGCGCAGGCGGCTCTTCGAGCGTTTTCAGTAAAGCGTTAAAACTGTGGCGCGACAGCATGTGCACTTCGTCGATCAGATAGACCTTAAAGCGACCACGCGCTGGCGCATACTGGACGTTATCCAGCAGATCGCGGGTGTCTTCAACTTTGGTTCGCGACGCAGCATCGATCTCAATCAGATCGACAAAACGCCCCTGCTCGATTTCGCGGCAGTTATCACATACACCACAAGGCGTAGCCGTGATGCCGGTTTCACAGTTCAGTCCCTTCGCCAACAAACGGGCGATAGAGGTTTTTCCGACGCCACGAGTGCCGGAAAAAAGATATGCATGATGAATACGCCCTAACGACAAGCCGTTCGCCAGTGCCGTCAGCACATGTTCCTGGCCGACGACGTCAGCAAAGGTTTGTGGGCGCCATTTTCGGGCTAAGACCTGATAACTCATTGGCTGGCTCTGAAAGGCTGGAGGGTGGATTCACAAGGGGGTAATGCTAACACAACCTCGCACCGACGGCGAGGTTGACACGTTATATTCGGGCGCTATCGTTACAGCCAGTTTGGTTTCGGGCAGCGCGCAGAAACCGGAACGTACACGCAGTACGTGAGGATGTTGAGCACTGACCGGAGCCAAAATGGCAAAAAAGAGAGTCCGAACTTAGTGGCCCGGGAATGGGACCAGGCTGTAACAAGTCAGCCCCTGTTTTTCCAGGCGTTGTTCGCCGCCCAGATCGAACAGATTAATGATAAAAGCAGCATCGGTCACTTCGCCGCCCAGACGACGGATCAGCTTCACGGTCGCTTCAATCGTGCCACCGGTTGCCAGCAGGTCGTCAACGACCAGAACTTTATCGCCTGGTTTGATGGCATCAACATGGATTTCCAGCTGATCGGTGCCGTATTCCAGCTCGTAGCTCTCAGCAATGACTTCACGCGGAAGCTTACGCGGTTTACGCACGGGAACAAACCCGACGCCCAGGCCCAACGCGACCGGTGCGCCAAACAGGAAGCCACGCGCTTCAGTACCGACCACTTTGGTAATACCGGCATTTTTGTAACGTTCAACCAGCAATTCGATGCTGAGCGCGTACGCTTTCGGGTCTTCCAGCAAACTGGTGACATCACGGAAAAGAATGCCCGGTTTCGGGTAGTCGTGGATGCTTTTGATGCTATTTTTGAGAAACTCAAGCTGCTGTGCAGTCGCGGTCATAAGTTTGTGCCTGATTAATACAGTATTACTTCACGGCGCACTATACACTTCATCCTTCAAGCTACCTCTTTGTTGGCTGCCTTCATTCATCCCAGTCACTTACTGATGTAAGCTCCGGGGATTCATTCAGTTGCCGCCTCGACGTATCTTGAATGATTTTGTGTCTATATTAAGGGCCAGGGTTACATTTGCTTAACCTTTGACCACCTGCGCCTGTGCTCGAAAACGGTTGAATTTACTGGCTGTGAGAGACAATTGCAACAGCGATTATTGTGCTTCAGTGCTTTTGTTGCTTTTCATCAACCACCGGGATTCGCCACATAAAAATCAGCAAACAGGTGAGAATCACCAGCAGCAGCACGCGAACCCACAACATATTAACGAACCACAACGAAACGCTAAAGGTCAGCACGATCAACAAAATAGCGCGAGGTTTGGCTCCCGGCGGCATCGCGCGGTGTTTTTGCCAGTGGCGCAAATAACCGCCAAACCACGAACGATAAAGCAGCCAGGCGTGAAAGCGAGGCGATGAACGCGCAAAACACCAGGCGGCCAGCAGGATAAATGGCGTGGTAGGCAACAGTGGCAATACAATGCCCAGCGTGCCTAACACTACCGCTACCCAGCCAATGATGATTAGAATAATGCGTTGCATAATATGAGTACTTAACACAGAGAATCGCTACTTTAGCATAACAGTTCTCATTTTCATCGGAGTGTTGTCGTGAAAATCGTCATGCTACTACAGAAGCTCGAAAGTCAACTCAATAGCCTGCGCCAGCAATGTGCCCCCCTGGCGCATCACGCAACGCTCAGCGCCCGTTTCGATCGTCATCTTTTTCGTACTCGCAGCACGCTGTTGCAGGCTTGTCTGGATGAAGCTGGCGATAATCTTGCCGCCCTGCGTCGTGCCGTTGAGCAGCAACAATTGCCGCAAATTGCCTGGCTTGCGGAACATCTCGCCTCACAGTTAGAAGCGATTTCACGCGAATCCGCCACCTGGTCACTGAGGGAGTGGGACAGCGCCTCGCCGGGTCTTGCCCGCTGGCAACGTAAACGCGTTCAGCATCAGGAATTTGAACGGCGTCTGGTTGAGATGACACGCAAACGTAAAGAGCAATTGGCTCTGGCCTCGGGGTTTGAGGAGCAGCAAAAGCTGCACCGAGAAGTCGAGGCGTTCGAAGCACGACTGGCACGCTGCCGTCATGCGCTGGCAAGGATTGAAAACGTGCTGGCGCGTTTAACCCGCTAATCACCGGAGAATGTATGTCCCTTGAAAACGCCCCGGACGAGGTCAAATTGGCCGTCGATTTGATTGTTTTGCTTGAAGAGAATCAGCTACCAGCGCGCACGGTGCTACGCGCGCTGGAGATCGTTATGCGTGATTATGAAAACAAACTTAAAACTGCGGAAGACGCCTCGCAAACTGATTAATTGCTCTCTGGTCTGCCATTGGCTTCGGTGCCAGAGTCGTCGCAACATCACGACAATAACGGACCGATCATGGAACGACTCCCCACGATGCGGTCTTTCGGCAGGTTGAATCACGTAATATCGCACAAAAAATGCTCACCCGCGGTCTGGAACTGGATTTGATTACGCACCTTACGGGCCTGACGCAGGAAGAACTGGTCGCGCTGTCGCACTAAATGCAATCAGGGCGGCTATTTGCCGCCCTGATTGCAACTTAACCTACAGAAGGCGTCGGATCGTCGCCTTTGATGATGTCACGCTTAACCTCTGTCACTGTGTCACCTTTGGCATTATGCAGGTGCACTTCGAGTTGGTTAAAGGCGATATCAATATTGTTTTCACGACATAAACGATCAACCGCGCGGTTCAGTTCATCGACCGTGTGGCTGCGATCCCGCAGTTCGCGAACGTATAAACGCAGTTCATGATCCAGCGTGCTGGCACCGAAAGCAGTAAAGAACACTGCCGGCTCCGGATCGTGCATCACTTTCGGATGTTCTGTTGCCGCCTGTAGCAGCACTTTCTTCACTTTATCCAGATCTGAACCATAAGCCACACCAATACGAATAACCAAACGTGTGGTGGTATCAGACAGTGACCAGTTGATCAGACGTTCCGTCACAAACGCCTTATTCGGGATAATGACCTCTTTGCGATCGAAGTCGGTAATCGTTGTTGCACGAATACGGATCTTGCTGACCGTACCGGAGAACGTACCAATGGTAACCGTATCGCCAATACGTACCGGACGTTCAAACAGAATAATCAGGCCCGAGACGAAGTTACCGAAGATTTCCTGTAAGCCAAAACCCAGACCAACCGACAGGGCCGCTGCCAGCCACTGGAGTTTGTCCCACGATACGCCGAGCGATCCGAAGACGGTCATTGCGCCGATAGCTATAATCGCGTAATTGAGGATCGTGGTGATGGCATACGATGCGCCCTGGCGCATTTTGAGTCGCGAGAGCACCAGCACTTCGAGCAGACCCGGTAAGTTGCGGATCAGTGCCCACGCCACCATCGAGGCAATAATGGCAAACAACAAACTGCCCATGGTGACATCTTTCACCACTGCAGCTCCCGCTTCAGTACCGTTGTAATGCCAAAGCGTAATGCTGTCGAGATAACTAAACACAGTGATCAGATCGGACCAAATTGCCCAGAACAGAACACCAAACAGAGCCACCATCAACAGCATCGTAATACGCAGCGTTTGCTGGTTTACCTGTTCCAGCGCTATGGTCGGTTCTTCCTGCGGCTCTGCGCCTTCGGCCCCTTCTTTCACCAGATTCTGGCGACGCGCTAACGCGCGACGCCAGGCGATGCGGCGTGCCGCCACGCTCAACCCACGCAGCACCGTCTGGTATAGCAGGTTCCAGACAATAACCAGATAAACCGTTTCAATCCAACGACCGGACAGGCGCAGCGTGGTATAGAAATAACCCGTCGCCGTCAGCACCATCAACGCAACCGGAATAATGGACAGCACGGTGATAGTGACCAGACGCAGACCGTGCGACTCTTTGTCACGCCAGCTTTCACGGCACATTGGCCACACCAGGAAGGCGATCAGCAGCAGGTTAAGGAAAATAACGACTTGCCCTAACACATCATCCATCAGATTCAGCGGCGACAGTTCAGCAATAACCGACCAGAAGTTAAGCGGCAACAGCGCAAGGCTAATACGCACAATCTGGCGACGCCAGTGGCTGGTCTGTTTCGCTGGCATGCCAAAATGACGTATCGCCACGCCATCTTTTTCCAGTACCTTCCAGCACAGACCGAACACCAGCCAGAAAACGGTCATCTTCTTACTGAATGCCCACAGCAGATCGCTGACGTTTAATTGCATCGTCAGCAGAATCAAGCCTACAGCGAGAATAATCAGACATGCGGGTAAGGCTCTGATCAAATCAATCAGTATCGCTTTTGGCGTATTGAGCTGGCTGTCATTACGCAAGTTCCCCACCGCCGCGGCGAGTTTTGCCTGATACTCTTTCAGCCATTTCAGACGCCAGCGGATGAGCCCGGCAATAAGCAGCAACGGCAGACCGGCCAGGAACGCAATGAATACCGCCGGCCAGGCTTTTTCCCAGTTCACGGTAATTTTCATCGACTTAAACTGGTCTTTAAGCGTTTGCGGGAACGCCTTGATCCAGTCCCAGTCCATCGGGCGGTTACTGTTTACCCAGAAGATTTGCTGCGTGAGGATCCCTTTCAGATTTTTCGATACGCTCATTAACTGCTGTTGATTAATTTGCAGGTTAATGGCCATCATCAATTGGTTACCCAACTGCTTATTCAGTTGGTCCAACAGTTCACGACGCATATCCACAACCTGCAGCAGGGCATCATGGACTTCGCCATTCACCTCATTGCTGTGCCCTTCTTCTAGCTTGGCGACAAACGCATCATTCTGGAATAGCGCATCACGCTGCTGGTTGACCTCGAATTGTTCCAGACGTAAGTCGGCAATACGGTTGGTCATGTCGGCAAGTTCATCTGCCGACGGCAGCGTTTGCTGTTGCTGGTACAGAATGCGTGACAACAGCAGGCTGCCTTTCAGCACGGCGATTTGTTCTTTAATATTGCGCTCAGATTGCAACGCACGATCAAGCCAGTTTTTGACTTTAATGTTTTGCTGCATCAGCGTGTTGCCGTTTTCGGTGGCAGATATCAGACGCTGGCTGAGCTGATGGTTAATATCAAGTTCTTGTTTAACTAGCGGGTTGGTCTGGATACGCGCCGCTTCGTCTGGTGTTACCGCTTCCTGCGCCGTCTTTTCGGTTAGCGTCAGACGTTTGCTGTTCACCGCTTCTTGCAGCAACTGAAGCTGATGTTCGAGACGATTCGTATTCGCCGTTACATAATCACGTTGTTTCTGCAAGGTATCCTGCAAAACCGTGTTGCCTTCCAGACTCTTACGCTGTTGATCGATCTGCGCGCTCAGCAACGCTTGCTGCGCCTGCAGCAACACCTGTTGGCTGGGGCGTAATGCCGCCTCACCCACATTAGTCCCATCCAGGCGATTGCGGATTTGCTGCATTTGCTGTGATGCGGTGTACATCGCATTTTGCACACGCTCTGGCTGCGTTTGCAGCGAAACCAACTGACTGTTGTAGGCTGCAAGGTCGTTTTGCGCGCTTTGCAGATCGTCCAGCACCTGGGCGACACGAGATTCAAGCTGGCGCAGAGAGAGCGTACTTAGCGTTTTCCGCGTTTCATCGTCATTATCGACATCGCTGAGTGAATTCAACGCATCCGTTGCCTGGCGCATTTTCTCCGGCGCCTGAGCCACTTTCTGACGAAGCTGTACGGTCTCATCTTTTACGCGATCTATTTTATCCAGCGTGGCGATAGTATCGATAAGATCCTGCTGAACCAGTTTGTCCTGCGCGGAAAGATCTTTTTGTTTATTCAGCGCATCCAACTGGCTCTGAATATCCACTTTTGTCGGCAGTTCACCATTCTGTTGCGCTCGCGCAAATGCTGATGACTGGCTGGACAGCAATAGAATGAAGAAAAGAATGCTTATAGCAATAAGATGCTGTGAACGTTTATAGAGCTGCAACATAGTCATGAGAATGAACGTTTCTGAACCGGGAAAGTGACCGAAAATAGTCAAGCGGCAAGAATATCACGGCTGTGGCGGACAGAATAGCAGGAGGGAAACCCTCCAGGAGAATTCCTGGTATTGGGTCTGACAGTTAGCTCGTCTCTGCGACCTTCACACGCAGTGTCGGACAAAGCAGACACATCTCCAGTAGCACTGCAACGTAGTCGCGCGCCTCTTTTCGCAAATCAAACGATTCGGGCGCAAATAACCAGTTCTCAATGATCCCGGAGATATAACTACGCAGTAGTACTGCCACACGGCGCGTATTCAGATTCTCCGGCAACATGTTTGCAGCCATACAGTGTCGCAGCGTTTGTTCGATCCGGTCATAGTTTTCAAGACACAGGCTGCGTTGAACCAGTTGAACTGTTGCTATTTCCCCGACAAATTCGCATTTGTGGAATATAATCTCCATCAATAAACGTCGGCGTTCTTCAGTCACGGTCGCTTCAAGAACGTAAACTAATATTTCTCTTAATACTGATAGTGGATCGTCGGGGAATTTTGCCTGATACTCAGTTTCTAACTCATCAATGTTAGGTTTTGCTAGCTCCCAGATTTCACTGAATAAATCCGACTTGTTTTTGAAATGCCAATAGATAGCACCGCGAGTTACACCAGCGGCTTTTGCGATCTCCGCAAGCGAGGTGGATGATACCCCTTGCTGCGAAAACAAACGCAGAGCAACATCCAGAATGTGCTGCCGTGTTTCCTGTGCTTGTTGTTTGGTTTTTCGTGCCATATGTCAGTGAATTTACAGGCGTTAGATTTACATACATTTGTGAATGTATGTACCATAGCACGACGATAATATAAACGCAGCAATGGGTTTATGGGCTTTAAGCCATTGATCAATTTGAAATCGGACACTCGAGGTTTACATATGAACAAAAACAGAGGGTTAACGCCTCTGGCAGTCGTTCTGATGCTCTCAGGCAGCTTAGCGCTAACAGGATGTGACGACAAACAGGCCCAACAAGGGGGCCAGCAGATGCCAGAAGTTGGAGTTGTGACGCTCAAAACTGAACCTCTACAGATCACAACTGAACTCCCAGGTCGCACCAGTGCTTTTCGCATTGCGGAAGTTCGCCCTCAGGTCAGCGGTATTATCCTGAAGCGTAACTTTACCGAAGGCGGCGACATTGAAGCGGGTGTGTCTCTCTATCAGATTGATCCTGCTACTTACCAGGCCGCGTACGAAAGTGCGAAAGGCGATCTGGCCAAAGCACAAGCAGCGGCAAATATCGCTCAGCTGACGGTTAAACGTTATCAGAAACTGTTGGGTACGAAGTACATCAGTCAACAGGACTACGATAGCGCGCAGGCAGATGCACAACAGGCGAACGCTGCTGTTGTCGCTGCGAAAGCCGCGGTAGAAACCGCTCGTATCAATCTGGCCTATACCAAAGTCACGTCGCCAATCAGCGGCCGCATTGGTAAGTCATCCGTTACTGAAGGCGCACTGGTGCAAAACGGTCAGGCGACCGCACTGGCGACCGTTCAGCAGCTGGATCCCATCTATGTCGATGTGACGCAGTCAAGTAACGATTTCCTGCGCCTGAAACAAGAGCTGGCCAATGGCACGCTGAAGCAAGAGAACGGTAAAGCGAAAGTTGAACTGGTCACCAGCGACGGTATTAAATTCCCGCAGTCCGGTACGCTGGAGTTTTCGGATGTGACGGTTGATCAAACCACTGGATCAATTACGTTACGCGCAATCTTCCCGAACCCGGATCACACCTTACTGCCGGGTATGTTCGTCCGTGCGCGTCTGGAAGAAGGGACAAACCCAACGGCGTTACTGGTTCCGCAGCAAGGCGTTACTCGCACACCGCGTGGTGATGCCAGTGCATTGGTTATCGGTGCTGATGACAAAGTTGAAACGCGTCAAATTGTGGCAGCACAAGCAATTGGCGACAAATGGTTAGTCACTGAAGGACTTAAGCCGGGCGACCGTGTGATTGTAAGTGGGCTGCAGAAAGTTCGTCCTGGCGCTCAGGTAAAAGCGCAGGAAGTCACCGCGGATAATAACCAGCCAGCCGCAAGCGGTAGCCAGCCTGAACAGTCCAAGTCTTAACTTAAACAGGAGCCGTTAAGACATGCCTAATTTCTTTATCGATCGCCCCATATTTGCGTGGGTGATCGCCATTATCATCATGTTGGCAGGGGGGCTCGCGATCCTCAAATTGCCGGTAGCGCAATATCCTACTATTGCACCTCCGGCAGTGACGATCTCCGCGACCTACCCTGGCGCTGATGCCAAAACAGTACAGGATACTGTTACGCAGGTTATCGAACAGAATATGAACGGTATCGATAACCTGATGTACATGTCCTCAAACAGTGACTCCACGGGTACCGTGCAGATCACCTTAACCTTCCAGTCCGGTACTGATGCGGATATCGCGCAGGTACAGGTGCAGAACAAACTGCAGCTGGCCATGCCGTTACTGCCTCAGGAAGTACAGCAGCAAGGGGTTAGCGTTGAGAAATCATCCAGTAGCTTCCTGATGGTTGTTGGTGTTATCAACACCGATGGCACAATGACGCAGGAAGATATCTCGGATTACGTCGCCGCTAACATGAAAGACACCATCAGCCGTACTTCAGGCGTCGGTGACGTGCAGCTATTCGGTTCACAGTACGCGATGCGTATCTGGATGGACCCAACCGAACTGAACAAATACCAGCTTACGCCGGTTGATGTAATTTCCGCGATTAAAGCGCAGAACGCCCAGGTTGCAGCCGGTCAGCTTGGTGGTACGCCACCCGTGAAAGGCCAGCAACTGAACGCCTCTATCATTGCTCAGACGCGTCTGACCTCCACCGACGAATTCGGCAAAATTCTGCTGAAAGTGAACCAGGATGGCTCCCAGGTTCGTCTGCGCGATGTAGCGAAGATTGAACTGGGTGGTGAAAACTACGACATCATTGCGAAGTTCAACGGCAAGCCTGCGTCTGGTCTGGGTATCAAACTGGCTACCGGTGCGAACGCCCTGGATACCGCAGCGGCTATCCGCGCTGAACTGGTGAAGATGGAACCGTTCTTCCCATCAGGCCTGAAAATTGTTTATCCGTATGACACAACACCGTTCGTGAAAATCTCTATTCACGAAGTCGTGAAGACGCTGGCGGAAGCAATCATCCTCGTATTCCTGGTTATGTATCTGTTCCTGCAGAACTTCCGCGCGACGCTGATTCCGACCATCGCCGTCCCGGTCGTGTTGTTGGGTACTTTTGCTGTGCTGGCGATTTTCGGCTTCTCGATAAACACGCTAACGATGTTCGGGATGGTGCTCGCCATCGGCCTGTTGGTGGATGACGCCATCGTGGTGGTCGAGAACGTTGAACGTGTCATGGCTGAAGAAGGGCTACCACCGAAAGAAGCAACGCGTAAATCAATGGGCCAGATTCAGGGCGCATTGGTGGGTATCGCGATGGTATTGTCAGCGGTATTTATCCCAATGGCCTTCTTCGGGGGTTCTACCGGTGCGATTTACCGTCAGTTCTCCATCACCATTGTTTCCGCAATGGCGTTGTCTGTACTGGTGGCGTTGATTCTGACCCCTGCCCTGTGTGCAACAATGCTTAAACCGATTGCTAAAGGCGATCACGGTGAAGGTAAAACGGGCTTCTTCGGTTGGTTCAACCGCATGTTCGATAAGAGCACGCACCACTACACCGATAGCGTAGGCGGTATTCTGCGCAGCACCGGTCGTTACCTGGCGCTGTATCTGATCATCGTCGTCGGCATGGCCTATCTGTTTGTTCGCCTGCCAAGCTCCTTCCTGCCAGATGAAGACCAGGGTGTATTCCTGACCATGGCTCAGCTGCCAGCAGGTGCAACGCAAGAGCGTACCCAGAAAGTGCTGGACGAAGTGACGGATTACTACCTGACCAAAGAAAAAGCGAACGTTGAATCGGTGTTTGCGGTTAACGGCTTCGGCTTTGCTGGTCGTGGTCAGAACACCGGTATCGCATTCGTCTCTCTGAAAGACTGGAGTGAACGTCCAGGTGAAGAGAACAAGGTAGAAGCGATTACTCAGCGTGCGATGGGGGCGTTCTCGCAGATTAAAGACGCCATGGTATTCGCCTTTAACCTGCCAGCAATCGTAGAACTGGGCACCGCGACGGGTTTCGACTTCCAGTTGATTGACCAGGCCGGTCTGGGCCATGAAAAATTGACTCAGGCGCGTAACCAGTTGTTTGGTGAAGTCGCGAAACATCCTGATCTGTTAGTGGGCGTACGTCCTAACGGTCTGGAAGATACTCCGCAATTCAAGATCGATATCGATCAGGAAAAAGCGCAGGCTCTGGGTGTTTCCATTAGTGACATTAATACAACGCTGGGCGCTGCATGGGGCGGAAGCTACGTGAACGACTTCATCGACCGTGGTCGTGTGAAGAAAGTTTACGTCATGTCTGAAGCCAAATACCGTATGTTGCCGGAAGATATTGGAAACTGGTATGTCCGTGGTAGTGATGGACAAATGGTGCCGTTCTCTGCGTTCTCTTCCTCGCGTTGGGAATATGGTTCACCGCGTCTGGAACGCTATAACGGTCTGCCGTCCATGGAAATCTTAGGCCAGGCCGCACCGGGTAAAAGTACCGGTGAAGCGATGGCAATGATGGAACAACTGGCCAGCAAACTGCCATCCGGTATCGGCTATGACTGGACAGGCATGTCCTACCAGGAACGACTGTCCGGTAACCAGGCACCTGCCCTGTATGCGATTTCACTGATCGTCGTCTTCCTGTGTCTGGCAGCATTGTACGAGAGCTGGTCAATTCCATTCTCCGTTATGCTGGTCGTTCCGCTGGGGGTTATCGGTGCGCTGCTGGCGGCAACGTTCCGTGGTTTGACCAACGACGTTTACTTCCAGGTGGGCCTGCTCACAACCATTGGGTTGTCGGCGAAGAACGCGATATTGATCGTCGAATTCGCCAAAGACTTGATGGATAAAGAAGGCAAAGGTCTGGTAGAGGCGACACTGGACGCGGTTCGTATGCGTTTACGTCCGATTCTGATGACATCGTTAGCCTTTATCCTCGGCGTAATGCCGTTGGTTATCAGCTCCGGTGCAGGTAGTGGCGCGCAGAACGCCGTCGGTACTGGCGTAATGGGCGGGATGGTCACTGCAACCGTATTGGCTATCTTCTTTGTTCCGGTGTTCTTTGTGGTGGTCCGCCGCCGCTTTAGCCGCAAGAACGAAGATGTTGAACATAGCCACTCAGTTGAGCATCATTGATACATTCCTAAAGATAAGGCCGCGCAAGCGGCCTTTTTTCTGGAAAAAAATCATAAAAAGCGCTTATTGCGATTTCGTTTATTTTCTCTTGTTTAAATAAGCGATATAATCCTTGTGAGCTTAAAGGCTATTCTTAAAAAACGTCACGAACCCTTATTTACTTAAATAAATATTAAGACTATTCCTAGTTTTCGTTCACGGAGTCGGTTGTCGCCTTTCGTTGCTAAACCTAAACAAGATAACTTGATGATTGACCGAGAATAAAGAAGTTGTTCCATTTCGAATACCGGCATGTATCTGTTAAAATGTAAAAATGGGACTGCATCATAATTTTACATAATTGTAATTTTTCGTGATATGACGATGAAATCTTTTTTAGAGTAGATTATAGTTAAATCATCAGGAGTCGCGGGCAAGTTCCAGGTCGTTTGTTGTATCCATCCCGAAAGGTGTTCGGTTAGTCTAAACCACTAAGAAGGGGATGCGTTATGGATGAATACTCACCGAAAAGACATGATATCGCGCAGCTTAAATTTCTCTGCGAAACTCTGTATCATGACTGTCTTGCAAACCTTGAACAAAGCAACCATGGTTGGGTAAATGACCCTACCTCTGCAACCAGCTTGCAGCTCAATGAACTGATAGAGCATATTGCAACCTTCGCACTTAATTATAAAATTAAGTACAATGAGGACAATAAGCTGATCGCGCAGATTGATGAATACCTGGATGACACTTTTATGTTGTTCAGCAGTTATGGTATTAATACGCAGGATCTGCAGAAATGGCGGAAGTCAGGTAATCGACTATTTCGCTGTTTTGTCAATGCCACCAGGGCTAATCCTGTCAGTTTGTCTTGTTAAAAATTATTACAATCATAGGTAAGAGTTATGTCCGATAAACCATTAACTAAAACAGATTATTTGATGCGCCTACGACGCTGTCAAACAATTGACACGCTTGAACGTGTTATTGAGAAAAATAAATATGAATTGTCTGACAATGAACTGGCTGTATTTTACTCAGCCGCCGATCATCGTCTTGCTGAATTGACAATGAATAAGCTCTACGACAAGATCCCAACATCTGTTTGGAAATTTATTCGTTAATTGCTCATGAGGTTAAGTCAGGTATCGCGAAACATTTGTTTGTCTGACTGACCATTTCCCGTACCAACAACCATTATTTAATTCAAATCACGTGATTGCGATCACAGTGAGAAAACGGGAACGTTCCCCTTCCCTGCATTGCGTTTTACTGTACTGTGACTGCCTATCAGCAAACAGGAAAGTTCGTAATGAGTGAAGATAAGCAAAAGATGATCGCCGGCGAATTGTATCGCCCGGCAGATGAAACGTTGCGCAACGATCGTCTCCGCGCACGCCAACTCATCCACCGATACAATGCCACCGCACCCGATGCGCAGAGTGAACGTCAGGCTATCTTGCGCGATCTATTGGGTCAAAGCGAAGACGCTTACATTGAGCCCTCTTTTCGTTGTGACTACGGGTATAACATTTATCTCGGCAAAGCGTTTTACGCCAACTTCGACTGCGTCATGCTTGATGTCTGCCCAATCCACATCGGTGATAACTGTATGCTGGCACCGGGAGTCCATATCTATACGGCAACCCATCCATTGGACGCTAACGAACGCAACAGCGGAGTTGAACTAGGGAAACCTGTAACCATCGGGAATAATGTCTGGATCGGGGGGCGCGCAGTAATAAATCCGGGCGTAACTCTGGGCGACAACGTGGTTGTGGCGTCAGGTGCAGTGGTGACTAAAAGCGTTCCGGCAAACACCGTCGTCGGGGGCAATCCGGCACGGATCATCAAAACACTGTGATCTGATATGTAACTGTTATGCTAAATTGTGGTTAATCTGTTACTTTTCTCAGAGAGTATCCCCTTTTAAAATAGGCTGATCCCTCCTGACTATTGCAGACTTCACGAAGGCAAGAGATGACAGAAATACAACGCCTGCTTACCGAAACCATCGACGACTTAAATATTCGCGAAAAGCGCGACAACAAACCGCGCTTTAGCATCAGCTTTATTCGTAAACATCCAGGGCTATTTATCGGCATGTATGTTGCGTTTTTTGCCACGCTGGCGGTAATGCTGCAATCAGAAACGCTGGTCGATTCGGTATGGCTGTTGGTTGTACTGTTCGTCTTACTCAACGCCTTTTTCTTTTTTGACGTTGCGCCGCGTTACCGCTTTGAAGATATTGACGTACTGGATTTCAGAGTCTGCTATAACGGTGAATGGTATAACACGCGCTTTGTGCCGCCCTCACTCATCGACACTATCCTGCGTTCTCCCCAAGTCGACAGTGAGCATAAAGCCCAATTGCAAAAAATGATAACGCGGAAAGGTGAACTGTCATTTTATGATGTCTTCACATTAACCCGCGCGCAGACCAGTCAGTAATCACGCCCTGTCACAAACAAAAAAAGTGCGTCCCCCGAGGGGAACGCACTTCAGTCCCTGCAATGCTGGCAAAGTGACTAACGTCTTTTTTTACGGCCCTGTACCGCTTTAAACCGCGGATTCGTTTTGCAGATGACATACAAACGCCCTTTGCGTTTGACTATCTGGCAGTCAGGGTGCCGTTGTTTGGCGCTGCGAAGTGAATTGAGTACCTGCATCTTAACCTCGCTTAGTGCCAATAAAGTGGCCGAAACGTTTCTGGAAACGAGCCGCGCTGCCTTCGTTATCGAAGGTTTTTTGTTTACCGGTGTAGTACGGATGTGACTTAGACGAGATATCAAGCGTTACGTACGGGTACATTTGTCCCTCGAACTCAATCTCTCGTTCGGTTTTGATAGTCGAACCGACCTTAAAGTATTCATTGGCACTGGTATCGTGAAACACCACTGGGCGATAAAAAGGATGGATATCCGGTTTCATGGCAACCTCAATTTGTTACGTTATAACATATCCATCAAAATACACCACTCCCGTACAGATCTCAACCTGATTTATGCTATGGGTAATTTATCGGAGTGATAAGTGGCCCTAAATATATGATGCCAATCGAATTGCTTTTTTAGCTTTCGGATATACTTTCTCTACGCTGTGTTAATAAGGATATCACTGTGACAACACGACATCTGATTGGCCTGGTGGCGGGAATACTGGTTCTGTCCATCCTCGTACCGGTGTGTTTAAGCCTGTGGCTGGCACATCGTCAGGTCGAAACGAAATTTATAGATGAGCTTGATTCATTTTCCAGCCGGGTCGCTTTGCGTACGGAACGCGTTGGCGAGCAGGCAAAAAAAGCGCTACGCAAAATAGAAGCCTTCCAGGGTGTGCCCTGCTCAGAGGAACATTTGCTGGAAATGCGCCGGTTGTCCTACAGCTACCGTTATATTCAGGAAGTGATGTACCTCAAAGACAATGTTCCACAATGTTCCTCCCTTGAGAAAAGGAGCCAGGCTGCTGCGTTTCCGCCACCAATGAAAATTACGCTTGATGGCTATCGTGCCTGGTTAACTTCGCAAAATGACCTCGGAATACAGCGTTTTATGGCGGCGCTCGGCAGCGAGCATTATGTGGTGATGATCGACCCTGGCTCGTTCATTGATGTTATCCCATTTGGTTCATGGCCTATCGAAGTCGCCATTGTGGGTACAGTAAGCAACGTCGTGGTGGCCAGTAGTGCCGATCTCCCCTTGGACGTGTTACATCAACTGCAAAAAGACAGTTCTATCAGCCATTTTCAAAAAGAGGGCAGTATTTATAATTCTCGCCCTTTCCCCGAACTAGGTATCACTATCGTCAGCTGGGCGTCGACATTACCTTTGCAAAAATCCTGGCACCGACAGGCGCTGATCTGGCTCCCGGCAGGGATTATTATTGGCCTGCTCACCGCCTTCTTTATTCTGCGTATTTTGCGCCGCTTGCAGTCCCTCCATCACCAATTGCAAGACGCCATTCAGAACCGGGCTATCAAGGTCCATTACCAGCCCATTATTTCGCTCAAAACAGGAAAGGTCGTGGGTGCAGAAGCACTGGCTCGTTGGCGACAAGCTGACGGTAGCTATCTCTCACCCGATATTTTTATCCCCCTGGCCGAAGAGACCGGCCTGACAGAACCACTCACACGTTTGATTATTGAAAACGTCTTCGAAGATCTAGGTAAATGGCTGCATCAACATCCTCAACAGCATATATCACTCAACCTTGAGTCGGCCGATTTAAAGTCCGAAACACTTCCGGCACTGCTAAGCCGCATGGTGAACCACTGGCAACTACAACCCGCACAAATTGCCCTGGAACTGACTGAGCGTGAATTTGCCGACCCGAAAAACAGTGCACCGTTTATCGCCAAATACCGTCAGGCAGGCCACTCTATTTATATTGATGATTTTGGTACAGGCTACTCCAGCCTGAGTTATTTGCAGGATCTGGATGTAGATATCCTGAAGATAGACAAATCGTTTGTTGACGCGCTGGAATACAATAACGTCACGCCACATATTATCGAGATAGCCAAAACGCTGAAGCTGGAAATGGTGGCGGAAGGCATCGAGACCGAGAACCAGGAAAGCTGGCTCCGTCAACATGGCGTACAGTATGGTCAAGGCTGGCTGTACAGCAAAGCACTGCCAAAGGCGGAATTTATTCTGTGGGCGGAAAAACGACTCTAACAGGGCACTGGCGTGTATTGAGATGGCTGGCGGCACGCCGCACAGCCAGTCACGTCACTCTTCCATAATGGGCGAGAATCCACCGTAGATCATTCGCTTGCCATCAAATGGCATAGACTCACCAAACTCCTTCATACGGGGATCGGACATCATCTTCTGATTCGCCGCATCGCGGACTTCTTTAGAAGGGTATTCAATCCAGCTGAATACCACTTCTTCATGATCCTGCGCTTTTACCGCCATACGAAAATCGGTCAACTTACCGTCGGGAACATCATCAGCCCAACACTCCACAACGCGCAGTGCACCGAACTCCTTGAAAAGCGGCGCAGCCTTTGCTGCCATCGCGATATATGCCTCCTTGTTTTCGGCAGGAACGGCAACAACAAAACCATCAACATACTTCATCAGATAAACCTCCGAAGTGTACTGCGCGGCAAGCCGATTCCGGCCGCGTCAGTCGAGGTTAAGTTTAGTCGTCAGCAGGCGATTACGCCGTAGGCTCATTCCGAACACGAATACGTGACTGCGGCTGATGACGAAACCACGGCAGGCAAATCTGAATTAACGGTCCAATAGCTAACGCATACAGCACCGTTCCAACACCCACGGTTCCGCCAAGAAGCCAACCACTGAGCAAAACCGACACCTCAATTGCGGTCCGGATAGTCCGTACAGACCAACCAGTACGCGCATGAATGCCGGTCATCAAGCCGTCACGTGGGCCCGCCCCAAAACCGGCACCGATGTACAGACTGGTCGCTAGCGCATTCAAGATAACCGCCGCCACCAACAGTCCACTGCGCGTCAGTAGCGATTCAAATCCCGGGATCACCGCCAGCGCGGCATCTGCAGCCAAACCAATCATAATGACATTGCTGAGAGTGCCAAATCCGGGGCGCTGGCGCAGTGGTATCCATGCCAGCAGGACCAGTACCCCCACGGCGATGATCACCAGGCCGATATTCATCGATAATAGATTTGCCACGCCCAGATGAAATACGTTCCACGGGTCAGCCCCTAAATCTGCACGTACAAACATCGCCGTCGAAACGCCGTACAGCGCCAGTCCGATATACAGCTGAAGTAAACGACGCAGCATAATTTTCTCCTCACCTCTCAGATAGCTTTCATCTTCACCGCAATTGGCACTATGATTAATGTCCAGTTTTCAGAAAGTGGACTGCTATGTCATCTCGCCGTTATGGAAGCCAGTCCCTGCAGCGCCTGCTCGGGCACTGGCAGGAGACCCCCTCACGTACACCTATCTGGCGACAGTTGGCAGAGGCACTGCGCCTGCTGATCCTGGATGGCCGACTGGCACTGGATACGCGCTTACCCGGCGAACGCGAACTGGCCGCCGTGCTTGAAGTCAGTCGCACGACGATTGCCAGCGCAATGGCGCAACTGCGGGAAGAAGGGTATCTGGAAAGCCGCCATGGAAGTGGTTCACGCGTGATCCTGCCGGAACATATCCGCCATGTTCCGACGCGAACCGGCACCAGCACCGCGCTGGATTTGTCCACAGCGGCGCTCAGCGCCGGGCCCGAAATTCATCATGCATACCAGCAAGCCCTGCTCGCGATGCCACAGCATTTGCTAAGTTCAGGGTATTTACCCCAGGGGTTACCAACGCTGCGCGAATCTATTGCCCGGCATTATTGCGAACGCGGATTACCCACACAGCCGGATGAAATAATGGTGGTGAATGGCGCAGTCAGCGGCCTGGCGCTGATCCTGCGTTTGCTCACGGGTCCCGGCGATCGTGTGTTGGTCGATCATCCTACCTATCCGCTCGCCATTGCAGCCATTCAAGGTGCGTCCTGCCGCCCCGTGGGCGTGTCACTGCCCGAACACGGTTGGGATACATCGGGCCTTGTTGCCACTATCGCGCAAACCGCGCCGAGAATGGCCTACCTGATGCCTGATTTTCACAATCCTACCGGACGTTGTATGGATGCGGCGACACGCCAGGCTATCGCCGATATCTCCGCCAGAACCCGCACGACACTGGTGGTGGACGAAACCATGGTCAATCTGTGGTATGACGCCCCGCCACCACCACCGCTGGCGGCATTCCATGATGACGCGCCCATCATCATGCTGGGATCGGCGGGGAAAAGTTTTTGGGGAGGTCTGCGTCTGGGATGGATTCGGGCCTCATCGCGTACCATTGCCGCGCTGGTACAGACTCGCGACACATTTGATTTAGGATCACCAGTACTTGAACAGCTTGCCACGGGCTGGTTGCTGGACAATGCGACCGATTTTCTTCCAGACAGACGGCAATTGCTCACCACCCGGCGCGATCGGTGCCATGACCTGATGAAGACACATTTCCCGGAGTGGCAGTTTACTCAACCGCAGGGGGGACTCTCTTTCTGGGTTGAATTACCCGATACGCTGGCGACGTTGTTTGCCGCGCGCGCTGAAAGTGCAGGTATTCAGTTGGGTACCGGGACGCGCTTTGGCCTGGATGGCGCATTCGATCGCTTCTTACGCATGCCCTTCGCACTGCCCGATGACACAATGCGCTCGGCCTTCCGGACATTGCAACCCATTTGGGACAACCTGCGTTTACAGGCAAGTCACGGGAAAATGCGCAAAATAATATGAGCGACGAGCCACAAAGCTCGTCATGCGCTAACTTAAACCCTCAATATCTACAGTTGGCGGGGAACCGGAAAACCTTTCAGGGAAATCACAAAATTCTCCCCGTCTTTCTTAATTTTCGCCCCGGCATCGCACCAGTCAGAAGCAATACGGAAAAATTCATCGCTACCGACATTCCAGCTCAGACGAACATGTTTCACATAACCGGAACGAAGCAATTCACAGGCTTCGCCATAATTACAGGCGGTTGAGAGCGGTTGTTGTTTCATTTTTTCTTCTTCAGTAATCTGCGCAGCGCTTTGATTTCTTTAGGAGTCAGTGCTTCAACCACGGATTCTTCCGTATGCTGGCTATCAATATCGTCAGCGGAGACTCCCGCCTCTTCAATGGCGGAAAACGCGATAAGCAGCAATTTTTCCGTCGAGATACTTAGGTTCTCATTATTCACTTCAGCGTAATGACGCAGCTTTTCTTTTAGCGCCTCATCAATTTTGACATTCAATACTGCGGTCGACATCGTAAAAAGTCCTTGTGGTCAGCCAAAGTCCACCGGCCGCAAGAGTCATATCTCTGCGCGATGGCGACGGCAAAAGCATCAAATAACATCCCCGAAACACATTGACAGCATTTGATGACAATAAAATGACAATACGATGACAAAGAAAAGAAGATGAGAAGAATTGAGATTGCCGGACGGCGGAATTGGGTGGGGGCCCTGCCAGCTACATCCCGGCACACACGTCATCTGCCCTGGCTGCTTCCTTCCGGACCTGACCTGGTGAACAGAGTAGCGTTGCGGGAGAACCAACAGAGCCCCCATTGAGAGCGTTGTTAACCAACGCGCAGGCGCATTATCACTGCTGCACCCTGTAATTGCAACCCATCCCGCATCGGATGCTGTTTTCTTGTGCAATGAAGCTTCACTACCTCGTCATTCGGGATTATGCTGGAGGATTAGCGCAGGAATAAACGATGGATATACAAGACTCTTTCCCTCAACGCGTCTGGCAAATCGTTGCCTCAATCCCCGAAGGATTCGTCACCACCTATGGCGATGTCGCCAGGCTCGCTGGCTCACCGCGCGCTGCACGCCAGGTGGGCGGTGTACTCAAGCGACTGCCTGAAGGTAGCACCCTGCCCTGGTATCGAGTGGTTAATCGTCACGGAATGATTTCACTGACAGGTCCTGACCTGCAACGACAACGCCAGGCATTGCTGGCGGAAGGTATTGTGGTTTCAGGGAGTGGACAAATCGATTTACAGCGCTATCGCTGGGTGTACTAACCCCCTCCGGACGGAGAGGGTTAGTATGCCCTTAGTACTGTGTCGGAGCAGGAACTGCGGAAGACGGATTCACCTGCGTGGGTGATGTTGACGGTACCGTTGTCGCGGCACCACCGCTCGCCTGTACAGGAACGGCCGTCTGCTGGACCGGGACCAGGGTCAGGTCGGCTTTAGTCCCCCCCTGATTAATCACCGTCTGGACGGTATCAGTAATAAAGACCAGCTTATCATTCACCGTAATCGCCGCACTCAGCAGAATACGCGCGTTTGGCTGAATATCTGCCGGATTAAACGGGAGCACGAAGCTGAATGGTGCTTGTTTGCCCTCGGTACGTACAACTTTTTGCGACAGCACTTTTGACGGTGCATCGGCAAGCGATGCATCTGACAGTGTAACGGTCAGCACGGCATCCGGCGGTAAAGCAACTTTCTGGCGGATCCATACCGTACCAGACACATTCGGCTGTTGAATTTTTGACTGTGTGTCAGCAATTGACGTATTAGGACTTGGCGCAGGTGTTTGAATATCTGCACTTTTACCAGCACAGGCCGCCAGAGCGACCGCAACCGCTAAACCACTTACCATGTGCACGAGTTTCATTAAATTCTCCTTCTCATCTATGCACCAGCGAGAACTTTCCTCGCCAGAAGAGTGGTTAACAAAAACATAACATGACTAAGTGTGGCACAAATTAGCAATTTCTGCTTGTAATAGGCCTGTAATTCAGACAATTGCACCCATCGGACCACTTTCAAAATTGCGTTATACTCTGCCTACCTCGCTGCGAGATCGCTATTACCTGGAGAGCACGTATGAGTCTGGCACTGAAAAATTTGCTGACATTGTTAAATCTGGAAAAAATTGAAGAAGGACTCTTTCGGGGCCAAAGTGAAGACTTAGGGTTACGTCAGGTTTTTGGTGGACAGGTTGTCGGTCAGGCGTTGTACGCCGCGAAAGAGACCGTGCCGGAAGAACGTCTGGTGCATTCCTTCCACAGCTACTTTTTACGGCCGGGCGACAGCCAAAAGCCCATCATCTATGATGTCGAGGTACTGCGCGATGGTAACAGCTTCAGTGCCCGCCGCGTTGCCGCGATCCAGAATGGGAAACCCATTTTTTATATGACCGCCTCTTTCCAGGCACCAGAAGATGGGTTTGAGCATCAAAAAGAGATGCCGGATGCGCCTGGTCCTGAAGAGCTTAAATCAGAAACTGAGATCGCCCGTTCAGTAGCTCACCTGCTGCCACCGCTATTGAAAGAAAAATTTATCAACGACCGCCCGCTGGAAGTCCGTCCGGTGGAATTTCATAATCCGTTAAAAGGTCACGTTGCCAACCCGACTCGCCAGGTATGGATCCGCGCTAACGGCACGCTGCAGGACGATCTTCGTGTACATCAGTATCTGCTCGGTTACGCCTCTGATCTGAACTTCTTGCCCGTTGCTTTACAGCCGTATGGCATTGGTTTTCTGGAAAAAGGAATTCAGATCGCTACGATCGACCATTCTATGTGGTTCCATCGTCCTTTTAATATCAATGAGTGGTTGTTGTACAACGTAGAAAGTACATCGGCCTCCGGTGCCCGGGGATTTGTACGCGGGGAGTTCTATACGCAGGATGGCGTGCTGGTCGCCTCTACCGTGCAGGAAGGGGTAATGCGTAATCGTAATTGATTTTTTTTCCGGCCTACAGGGTAAATTGTTGTAGGCCGGAAAAGCGTTTAGCACTATCCGAGAAATTGAAACATCAGGCGTTGTAGGCGTTTTCGCCGTGGCTGTTCACATCCAACCCTTCGCGCTCCTGCTCTTCCGGTACGCGCAGACCTACCGTCATGTCCGCCAATTTATAGCCGATAAATGCCACGACACCGGACCAGACAATGGTGATCGCCACACTTTCCAACTGCACAAGAAGCTGATGCCCCATGGTAACACCTTCGGCAAAGCCCACTCCGCCTAAAGAGCTGGCGGCGAATACGCCAGTCAGGATACATCCGACAATCCCACAGACACCGTGAACACCGAAGACATCACACGGGTCATCAACGCGCAGAAAGCGCTTCAGCATCGTCACTCCCCACAGCCCTGCCAAACCGGCAACCACGCCGATGATCAACGCCCCACCAACACCGATATAACCACAGGCAGGCGTCACACCAACCAGACCCGCAATGGCGCCAGAACAGGCTCCCAGCAATGATGGTTTGCCACGCAGCGCCCATTCACCGAAGATCCAGCCGAGAATAGCGGCCGCGGTTGCAACAACGGTATTCACGAAGGCCAGCGCGGCAATTTCATTCGCCATCCCCGCGGAGCCCGCGTTAAAGCCAAACCAGCCGATATAGAGAATAGCCGTGCCGGTAAAAACCATTGGCAGGTTATGCGGCTTAAACGCTTCTTTGCCAAAACCGACCCGTTTACCAATCAGATAAGCCCCAACCAGACCGGCAATCGCGGCGTTGATATGCACTACCGTGCCGCCTGCAAAATCCAGCGCACCGTGAGTAGCCAGCAAACCACCGCCCCAGACCATGTGTGCAATAGGGATGTAGGACAACGTCAGCCACACCACCACAAAAATCAGCACCGCAGAGAACCGTATGCGCTCCGCCAACGCACCGACGATAAGCCCAACAGTGATACAGGCGAAAGACCCCTGAAAAGCAACGTGAATATACTGATAGATACTCCCCGTCACCGCCGTCAGTGCAATATTCTTCAGCATGACCCAGTTGAAGTTACCAAAAAAATTATTTCCTTCGCCGAAAGTCAGCGAGTAGCCATAAACGACCCACAAAATACAGACCAGAGCGAATGTCACCGTAACCTGGGTCAGCATTGACAGCACGTTCTTACCGCGAATTAAACCGCCGTAGAACAACGCAATGCCAGGAATAGTCATAAACAGCACCAGCGCAGTGCAAATCATCATAAAAGCGTTATCGGCTTTATCCGCGACCGCCGGTGCCGCCATCGCCAGTCCCGGCAGCAGCGCCAGTGATGCAATACCCGTTTTCATCGTTGCTATCTTCATCTTTTGGTTTCCTATCACTGTGTGCCAGACGTTACAGTGCGGCTTCGTCGGCTTCGCCGGTACGAATACGAATCACGCGTTGTAGCTCGGCGACGAAAATTTTGCCGTCGCCAATTTTTCCGGTGTAGGCGGCCTTACTGATGACATCAATTACGCCATCCAGTTGGTCATCAGCAATTGCCACATCAATCTTCACTTTGGGTAAGAAGTTGACGCTGTATTCCGCTCCCCGGTACAACTCAGCATGACCTTTTTGTCGGCCAAACCCCTTCACTTCGGTGACGGTCAGCCCCTGAATACCAATAGACGACAATGCTTCACGGACGTCTTCCAGTTTGAACGGTTTGATTACCACGGTAACCAGCTTCATAGATCCCCTCCAGTCAGAATTCAGTAGTGGCTGCAGATACACATACTGAACATTGCAAGGGGTGTGCCAGGAATGAAAAACGCGGGATGATTCAGCCGCACGGGGTACGGCGAGGATAGAAAAAGAAAAAACGCACTATAACGGTGCATAGTGCGTTACATTTTTGCACCAGATTGTTGATTGCAGGATGGCGGCGAAAACGCGTCATCAGGCCTACGAAACCACACTGGCTGTAGGTCTGATAAACGCAGCGCCATCAGGCGATTGCCGAATCTTCGTTTACGCTAGCCGCCAACTCTTCGCCCGCCAACTGCAGTTGATACATTTGCCAGTAGCGGCCCTGTGCGGCAAGCAGTTGCTGGTGCGTGCCGCGCTCAACGGCCTGCCCCCGGTGCAGTACCAGAATAGTGTCGGCATCGACAATGGTGGATAACCGATGCGCAATCACCACCAGCGTGGTGTGCTTACGCACTGCTGCCAACGCCTGCTGAATAGCCTGTTCAGTACCGGAGTCAATGCTGGCCGTCGCTTCGTCCAAAATCAGCACCTGCGGCGTTTCGACCAGCACACGCGCCAGCGCCAGCAGCTGTTTCTGCCCGACTGATAAATTATTGCCCTGCTCGCCCAGTCGGGTATGAATACCGTCACTCAGCCCGCGCGCCAGCTCCGCCAGTTGAACCGTCTCCAGCGCCTGCCACACCCGCTCTTCTGAGATATCGCGGCCCAGCGTGACGTTGGCCAGGAAGGTATCCGCCATCACCACCGGATCTTGCTGCACCATCGCAACGCCCTGGCGTAACACACTGTGGCTCAATGAAGACAGCGGTCGACCGTCCAGACGGATTTCACCCTGCGTCAACGGGTAGTACCCCATCAGCAGGCTGGCCAGCGTACTTTTGCCGCTACCGGTATGCCCAACCAACGCAACAAAACGACGAGAAGGCACGGACAAACTGATGTTTTGCAGCACCAGATTGTTGTCGCGATAGGCAAATGAAACGTTATCCACCTCAATGTCTCCGCTTTTCAGGGGGTGGATATCCTCACCATAACGCTGGCGTGGGCCATCCATCAGTTCAAATACACGTTCACCCGCTACCACCGCCTGTTGCAGCATTGATTGCTGGGTCGTCAGCTCGATCAACGGCTCGTTCAAACGCCCCAGATAGCTGATAAACGCATACAGCACCCCAACCTCAATGGACGTGCCGGACGTAAAGCTAAACAGTGTCAGCAAACCGCAGAGGATCAGGGCCGAAAACAAGCTGAGCAACGGGCGCAACAAAAAGCCATCCAATCGCAGCGTTTGCATGCGCGCCATATAGTGCGAACGGCTGGCTTCGCCCATTCGTTCACCAAAACGCGCCTGCTGACGGAACTGCTGGATCACGCTCATGCCATTAATAACTTCGTTAAAGCCATCATTAATATCTGCCAGATAGGCGCGAACGCGACGCACAATAGGAGTGCTATAGCGCTGATAAATCACCATCACCACCAGCACAGCCGGGAATATGGCCATCGCAACCAGCGCCATCCGCCACTCAAGGCTGAACATCGCTACCAGCATGGCACCGATTAAGGCGGCACTGCGCAGTACCGTCGCGACTACCGTCACGTACAGGTCGCGAATCACTTCGGTGTCATTGGTCACCCGGGAGATAAGCTGCCCGACAGGCTGAGTATCAAAAGCACTGAGCGGCTGACGCAGCGCGGCATCCATCACATCGGTACGTAACTGCTGCACCACACCAACGGCCGCCTGGTTAAAGAGTAATGACTGCGCGTAATGCAGGCCCGCCGCCAACAGTTGCAGACCGACATAGGCCGCCACCAGTCCAGACACCATCGCCAGCGGCAGATTGTTTTTCGCCACCATGTTGTCGATAAAATAACTGATGAGCAGCGGACCACTAACTTCCGCCGCTGCCGCTACCCACAGCATGACAACAGCGATAGACAGCTGCTTTCGCCACGGCGAGCCGTACGCCAGCAGCCTTTTCAGGGTCGGCCATAATTGTCCAAAACTACGCATTAGCCGCCTCCTCATCGATAGCCGGCGCATCAGACAATGCCGCTTCCAGTTGCTGATAACGGTACATATCACGATACCAGCCAGGTTGTTGCACCAGCGCATCGTGTTCGCCACGCTGAGCAATATGTCCGTGCTGCATCACGATAATTTCATTAGCTTCTGTCAGCGCAGATAAACGGTGAGCGCTGATTATCACGGTTCTGCCTTCTCCCCACTGGCGCAGGTTATGCAGGATTTGATGTTCAGTACGACCATCCACCGCCGATAACGCATCATCAAGAATCAGGATTTCAGCATTCAGCAGCAGCGCACGAGCGATAGAAATACGCTGTTTTTGTCCACCGGACAGCATCACGCCGCGTTCACCCACTTCAGTGTCGTACCCCTGAGGAAGACGTAAAATATCCTCATGCACGCTGGCCAGACGTGCAACATGTTCAATTTCATCCTGTGTGGCCTGCGGGCGTCCAAGCGCTATGTTGTTAGCGACCGTATCCGAGAACAAGAAAGGTGTCTGGCTGACCACGGCCAGGCGGCTACGCCAGCTATCAAGCTGCAAGCGCGTTAACGGAATATCATGAAAACGCACATCCCCTTGAGTGATATCGAAGTGGCGCTGGAGCAGCGACAGTACGGTGCTTTTCCCAGCCCCAGTTGGGCCACAAATGCCCAGCATCTGCCCCGGCTTAAGCTGGAAATTCACATTCTCCAGCACCGGATGAGCCGTCTGTGGATAGCGAAATTCGCGAATGGCCACCGCTAACTCACCACGTCCTTCTGGTACGGGTTCTGTCCCATCATCCACCACGGGGGCTTCAGCCAGCATCGCGCGAATACGGCTATATGCGGCGCTGCCTCGCTCAACAATATTAAACATCCATGCCAGTGCCAGCATCGGCCAAATCATCAGACCGAGATACATCATAAAGCTGGTTAACTGACCAAGGGTCAGAGAACCATGCACCACCATCCAACTTCCCCCGGAGATAGCCAGCAGGTTAGCCATACCTATGGCGATATAAATCGTGGGGTCAAAACGGGCGTCAATGCGGGCGACCCGCAAGTTTTTCTTGCCGGTATCTTTAGCATCTTCGGCAAATAGCGCCGACTGTCGGTCTTCCAGACCAAAAGCCTTAATCATGCGGATACTGGTAAGACTTTCCTGAGTACGATCGTTCAGGCTGGAGAACGCTGCTTGCGCAACCTTAAAGCGATTATGCAGTCGATCGCCGTAACGCTTGATCATTATCGCCATCACCGGCATTGGGAGTAACGCGATCAGCGTCAGCTCCCAACTGATTTGCGTAGACATCACGATCAACACCGCGCACCCCATGACCAGTGAGTCCACCAGCGTCAATACACCTTCGCCAGCCGCAAACACCACCCGATCAACATCGTTAGTTGCACGCGCCATCAGATCGCCTGTGCGATGACGCAGATAAAATTCGGGATGCTGGCGGCTCAACTGGCGGTAATAGTCTTCGCGTAGTTCAAC
The DNA here is from genome assembly GCF_028069775.1 of Citrobacter sp. Igbk 17. Classification (NCBI taxonomy): domain Bacteria; kingdom Pseudomonadati; phylum Pseudomonadota; class Gammaproteobacteria; order Enterobacterales; family Enterobacteriaceae; genus Citrobacter; species Citrobacter sp. Igbk 17. The sequence goes on from NZ_JANEWI010000001.1 coordinate 108,267, forward strand.
TGCCAGTTGGTAGGATGCGCCAAACAACAGTACGCGCCAGACATAGCGCAACAAATAGACCACCACCGCAATCAGGGCAATTGTGCCGACCCACATCAGCAGTCGCTCGGTTGTGAAGCGCTGTGTCGTTACGCCGTCCACGATGATACCGACCACTTTTGGCGGGATAAGCTGAAGAATAGCGATGATGATAAGCAAGGCTACAGCCCCGAGGTAGCGACGCCACTCCCGGCGGAAGTACCAGCTTAATTGAGCAAATAATCGCACGCGTTATGTCCTGACAAGATTTCCGGCAATGACCACCGGGAGAGTTATTCAATAGGTAGAGCAGTCGTGTATTTAATCTGTTCCATCGCAAAACTGGAGGTAACATCAGACAGGCCCGGTACGCTATTCACCAGACGCTTATAGAAATCATCATAGCGTTTCATATCAGCAACCTGCACCCGCATCAGGTAGTCGTACTCTCCAGCCATTCGCCAGAAACCCAGTACCTCTGGCATCCCGGTCACTTCGGTGACAAAGCGGCAGTACCACTCGCTGCTGTGATGCTGGGTTTTAATCAGCACAAACGCGGTTAAGCCCAGCCCCAGTTTTTCTGGATCCAGAAGGGCAACCTTGCCCAGCAGAATGCCGTCATCCTCAAGCCGCTTGAGGCGTTTCCAGCAGGGGGTGGTTGTCAGATTAACGGCATCGGCTAACGCCTGCAAAGAAAGGGTGCAGTCTTGTTGTAGTAGGCCAAGCAGCTTACGGTCAATTTTGTCTAACATATCCACTCCACAGAGAAGAATTTTCTCCTTACATTCTATTTTAAAGGCTAAATGGCAACAATTTTTTCCGTGCTTTTCGCTATTCTGGGCACAAAATGACAAATGGATATTAATGATGAATAGCTCCTGGGTTAAAAACGCCATCAATGAAATCAATGCGGATTACCAGCGTTCTGCCGATACGCATCTCATTCGCCTGTCGCTTCCGGCGTTTCCGGGTATTCAGCTCTATTTGAAAGATGAGAGCACACATCCAACCGGTAGCCTGAAACATCGCCTGGCACGTTCACTGTTTCTCTACGGACTGTGTAATGGCTGGATTAAAGAAGGCACCACGATTATCGAATCGTCTTCGGGTTCAACAGCGGTCTCTGAGGCCTATTTCGCCCGTCTGCTTGGACTGCCATTTATTGCCGTTATGCCTTCCTGTACGGCAAAACGCAAAATTGAACAGATTGAATTTTATGGCGGTCGCTGCCACTTCGTGGAAAGCGCCTGTGAAATCTATGCAGCGTCTGAACAGCTGGCACATGAACTGAACGGACATTATATGGACCAGTTCACCTACGCTGAACGCGCTACTGACTGGCGTGGTAACAACAATATTGCCGACAGTATCTTCCGCCAGATGCAGTGTGAGCCAAACCCCGTGCCTCGCCATATCGTGATGAGCGCAGGAACCGGCGGTACCTCCGCAACCATTGGCCGTTATATTCGCTGCCAGGGTTACGACACACACCTGATGGTCGTTGACCCGGAAAACTCGGTCTTTCTGCCTTACTGGCAGGATCGCGATGCGTCGTTACGCAGTCCGGTCGGCAGCAAAATTGAAGGCATTGGCCGCCCACGCGTAGAGCCTTCTTTCATTCCTGATGTGGTTGATGAAATGTTGCGCGTTCCGGATGCGGCAAGCGTTGCCACCGCACACTGGCTGGAAACGCAGCTGGGCCGTAAAGTGGGCGCCTCAACCGGAACCAACATGTGGGGAGCGTTACAACTTGCCGCCCGTATGCGCGACGCAGGAGAAACGGGGTCGCTGGTTACGTTGCTGTGTGACAGCGGAGAACGCTATCTGGAAACCTATTACAACCCGCAATGGGTCGAGGCGCATATTGGTGATTTAACGCCATCGAAAGCTGAACTTGCCCGCCTGCTGAACACCCATTAATCGGTCAAAAAAAAGCCAGACGCTAAGGTCTGGCTTGCTGGAAGGGATCTCTCATTCGGGGGAATAAGGTAGATGCGGATTGTCCAGCCAATGCGTCAAAAAGTGTGATACAGCCTGATTGCGGCAATGCCCAATCACCGATAAATGAGGCAGCGCAGCAATAAGCTGCGGCATCGCGTTCCCCATAATCAGACCACGCCCAACGCGGCCCAACATTTCACGATCGTTCATGGCATCGCCAAACGCCATGCAGTCAGCCATGGAATACCCCAAGTGCTCGCTCAGCACTGCCAGTGCGGAGCCTTTGTTACAGCCCAGCGGCAGTACTTCGAGGCAATCAACCGCAGAAAAACAGAGATTCGCCTGCTCGCCCAGCGCGTCATTCAACTGAATACGCAGACGGACCAAATCGTCATGATCGCCACAGAAGCAGATTTTTGTGACCTGATGGGCAGGAATACGCTTCACATCCACTATCTGGTAACGAAATCCGCTGTACACATGCGCTTGCAACAGTGACGGAATCTCTTGCCCGGTGAACCAGCCGTTGTCATTAAAAACATGCATGCTGGCCTGCGTTTCCCACCGCTGGTGCAATACGATATCGGCAACCGAGGGAGCCAGATCCTGACGATGCAATACATCACCTTCCAGCGAGTGAATACGCGTCCCGTTACCGGTGATTAAAAAGGCGTCCAGCGAGATCGAGCCCAAAATATGACGCATCTCCAGCACATGACGACCGGTCGCAAACGTCAGAGTGATATCTCGTTCACGCAGGCGTGCCAGCGTCGAAAGGGTTTCATCACCTAAATGGTGATTCGGCATCAAAAGGGTGCCATCCATATCAAATGCAGCCAGACGAGCCATTTCTTTCTCCACACTGTGACGCGGTTAACTTGTGATTCAGTATCTCCTGAGATATACGGAAGTAATAGTGAATAGATAAAGAAAATTGTTCCGGTTTTTTCTACGTAAAACCGCTAGTGGGCATCTTGAAGGATGATGTATCAATGCGTTTGCTTAATCGTCTGAATCAGTACCAACGTCTGTGGCAACCTTCAAACGGAGAGCCGCAGTCAGTCACCGTCGGGGAACTGGCTGAACGCTGCTTTTGCAGCGAGCGCCATGTCCGTACCCTGCTCAGGCAAGCGCAGGATGCCGGTTGGCTGGTATGGCAAGCTCAGTCCGGACGCGGGAAACGCGGAACATTACGTTTTTTGGTCACTCCGGACTCTCTGCGCAACACGATGATGGAGCAGGCACTGCAAAAGGGTGAACAGCTCAGCGTACTGGAACTGGCTCAACTGGCCCCCGGGGAATTAAGAACCCTGCTGCAGCCATTTATGGGCGGACAATGGCAAAATGATACGCCAACCCTGCGTATCCCCTATTATCGCCAGCTCGAACCTTTGCATCCTGGATTCCTGCCCGGTCGTGCAGAACAGCATCTTGCCGGGCAGGTGTTCTCTGGCCTGACACGTTTTGACAGTCACACGCAACGCCCCTGCGGCGATTTAGCCCACCACTGGAATATCTCTGCCGACGGGCTGCGTTGGGATTTCTATATTCGCTCAACACTGCACTGGCATAACGGTGATGTTGTCAACAGTGCTCAGTTACACCAACGGCTGTTGATGTTGCTTGAACTGCCCGCACTGGCCAGATTGTTTATCAGCGTTAAACGCATAGAGGTGACGCACCCTCAATGTCTGACTTTTATTTTGCATCGTCCTGACTTTTGGCTGGCACACCGTCTGGCAAGTTACAGTAGCCATCTCGCTCACCCAGAACAGCCCTTTGTCGGGACTGGCCCATTCCGACTGACGCTGTTTACACCAGAACTGGTTCGCATCGAGAGCCACGATAACTACCATCTTGGCCATCCGCTGCTGAAAGCTATTGAATACTGGATAACCCCGCAACTCTTTTCCCAGGATCTGGGCACCAGCTGCCGCCACCCGGTGCAAATTGCGATTGGTAAACCAGAGGAACTGCCCATGCTAAGCCAAGTGAGTAGCGGAATCAGCCTCGGTTTTTGCTATCTCACACTCAGAAAAAGTGTGCGACTGAATACACAGCAAGCCCGTCGACTGGTCAATATTATCCACCGCTCTTCGCTGCTACAGACGCTGGAGGTGGATGAAAACCTCATTACCCCCAGCAATGCCCTGCTGCCAGGATGGACGATCCCACAATGGGATGCGCTGGACGAGGTGGCGTTGCCGGAAAAACTGACGCTGGCCTACCACTTACCGGTCGAACTGCATACGATGGCGGAACAGCTGCGCCAGGCGCTGGCAAAACTGGGTTGTGAATTAACGCTTATTTTTCATAATGCTAAAAACTGGGATGGCGATCATCCTTTAGCCCAGGCCGATCTGATGATGGGAGACAGGCTGATTGGCGAAGCCCCCGAGTATACCCTCGAACAGTGGTTACGTTGCGATCAGCTATGGTCACATGTTCTGAATGCATCCGCATATACTCATCTGCAAACCACGCTGGATGCTTTGCAAATTCAGGCCGATGAGGGCGATCGTCATGCGGCTTTACAGCAGGTTTTCGCCACGCTGATGCATGACGCTACCCTGACGCCGCTGTTCAATTATCACTATCGAATTAGCGCTCCGCCGGGCGTAAATGGCGTACGTTTGAATCCGCGTGGCTGGTTTGAGTTCACCGAGGCCTGGTTACCGCCCCCTTCAGCGTGAAGAAGCTGGTCGGCGGCACGCCCAGACGCTACCATAAGCGCTTTCGTTATTTGTCAGGAAAAGCCATGAAACGTGCCGTTGTTGTATTTAGTGGAGGCCAGGACTCCACGACCTGTCTGGTGCAAGCGCTACATCAGTATGATGAAGTGCACTGCGTGACCTTTGATTATGGTCAGCGCCATCGCGCTGAAATTGACGTCGCACGTGATCTGGCCTTAAAACTCGGCGCCCGTGCACACAAAGTTCTCGACGTGACGCTGCTCAGCGAACTGGCTGTCAGCAGCCTGACCCGCGACAATATCCCGGTACCCGATTATGAACCGGACGCGGACGGGATCCCGAATACTTTTGTGCCTGGACGTAACATTCTGTTCTTAACACTGGCGGCAATTTACGCTTACCAGGTACAGGCAGAGGCGGTCATTACCGGCGTTTGCGAGACCGATTTCTCTGGTTATCCGGACTGTCGTGACGAGTTTGTCAAAGCCCTGAATCATGCCGTGAGCCTGGGAATGGCAAAAGACATCCGTTTCGAAACCCCGTTGATGTGGATTGATAAAGCCGAAACCTGGGCGTTAGCCGACTATTGGGGCAAGTTAGACCTGGTGCGTGAAGAGACGCTGACCTGCTATAACGGGATCAAGGGCAACGGTTGCGGCCATTGTGCTGCCTGTAATCTGCGTGCCAACGGTCTGAACCATTATCTGGCGGATAAGCCGGCGGTGATGGCGGCGATGAAGCAGAAAACCGGGTTACAGTAATCTGCTGAGTTGTGCCGGATGGCGGTGCATGCACCTTATCCGGCCTACATCTACTTCTCGTTTTGTAGGCCTGATAAGCGAAGCGCCATCAGGCAACTTTCCGTTACTTCACCATTTGTTCCAGTTTCTCGCGTAACTCTCCTTCCAACGGCAGCGCTTTCTGCGTTTTCAAATCAATACAGACGAAAGTAATCAACGCATCAGCCACTACCTGCCCTTCTGGCTCCAGTGTGATGGTCTGGTTTAATACGCCGCTTTTGCCATTTAGCTGTTGTACCTGACTGGTTATGGTCAACAGATCGCTCAGCACGGCAGGACGGCGGTAGTTGATATTGATGTTAACAACCACAAACGCAATGTGGTGTGCAGTCATCCATTGAAAACTGTCACTGTTTTCCAGGCCATCCCAGCGGGCTTCTTCCAGAAACTCAAGATAGCGGGCATTGTTAACGTGCTGATAGACATCAAGATGAAAACCACGAACTTTGATTTGTGTTTGCATAGCGCAGAAACCTTACGTTGTTTTTATAGGAACAGACTTCAGGGTAAAGAGGTCATAACTGGTATGACCTCTACAGTCTGGCAAACTTTCAACGCTCTGCAAGTTATTAAAGTGTTAAAAATGCCAGATTACGTTCCACCAGCGAACTTCCCATCCCCGGTACCTGCTTTAAATCATCGACCGTTTTAAATGGTCCGTACTCCTCACGATAGCTGACAATGGCCTGTGCTTTCTTCAATCCAACCCCATTCATCACTCGCGCTAAATCCTCCGCTGAGGCGCTGTTGATGCTTACCCTGGTACCTTCATCATCACTCGGCTTTGTCGCTGGCGTGGCTTTGCTGTGTGTGCTTCCTGAGGCATCCGCTTTGGTCTGAACCGCCTGACTTTTGGCGACAGGTTCCGCTGCAAGTGCAGTTTGCACCATACCGGCACAGGTCAATGAAAAGGTAATAAGCAGGGCTTTAATTCCATGTTTCATACTGTTTTGCTCCTTGTTGGTTAACAGTGGAGCCACGATAGCGGGGGGATAAACGGCAGACAAATGGCAATTTTCAGAAATGGAAAAGGCCGCGAAAGCGGCCTTTGGTATATACAACTTTTTGCAATTATTTGCGAGAAGCCTCGGTTATTGCTGCTGTTCCAGCGCGTCACCGACTTTAATTTTTGCCGCTTTACGCAGGTTGCTCATCAGTGCTTCGAAGACAATCTGAGCGTTGTTCTGAGTAATCCCCTGAACCATCGCTTTTTTCTGTGCTTCTGGCATAGAGCCTGCTTTTACTTCGTCCAGCGCCAACAGTACAACGTTACCCTGCATGTCGTTCGCAACACCGTAGCTCGGCTTGTCTTTCGCAGGCAGGCTCAGGCCAAAGGCCGCCTGACTCAGCGGATCCTGACCCGTACGGCTCAGCGTTTTCGCTTCGCCAAAGCTCAGACCCGCCGCTTTCAGCGCTTCATCGCCTTTACCAGCTTTCAGATCGGCCAGCAGTTTATCTGCATCCAGTTTCGCCTGCTGCTCAGCTTTATTGTGCTTAACGAGCGCGGTAACCTGCTCTTTCACTTCCGCTAACGGCTTAACTGCTTCTGCTTTGTGTTCGCTAATACGCAGCACAAACGCACGATCGCCATCCACGGTGATGATGTCTGAGTTGCTGCCCGGCGTACCGTTCTCGCCTATCAGACCACCATTGAAAATGATGTCAGCAACAGGTTTGAAATTCAGTTCTTCCGGCAAGCTGTCACGGCTAAACCAGCCCGTTTCAACCGCTTTCATCCCTGCTGCCTGCTCCGCACCCGCCAGAGATTCGTTATCATTGCTGGCAGCATCACTCACTTTCTGCTGCAACGCATAGTAGGCATCCAGCGCTTTTTCCTGCTTAACTTTCGCTGCAATGTCGTCACGGGCTTCACTCAGCGGTTTAACCTGCGCAGGTTGCACATCATCAAGGCGCGCAACGAGGAAACCAACAGAAGACTTAATCACGCCTGACAGTTGGCCTTTTTCTTTCAGACCGGCATTTTTCAGTTCATCTGGGGTGGTGGCGTCTTCCAGCCAACCCATATCACCGCCGTTACGGGCAGAAATGATATCGGCAGATTTTTCTTTCGCCAGGGTCGCAAAATCACCCCCTTTGTTCAGCGCATCAAGCACCGCTTTTGCTTCATCTTCTGTTTTGGTCTGGATGATGCTGTAGCGATTACGCTGCGGCTGAGTGAACTGATCCTGATGCTGGTCATAGTAAGACTGAATATCAGCATCGCTGGCGGTTTCCTGCATTGCTGCAGCATCCAGCTTGATATAGCTCACACGGAACTGTTCCGGCGTCATAAAGCGATTTTTATTCTGCTCGTAGTAACTGGCCACTTCTTCGTCGGTAACCGACTGCTTCGCGGCAAGAGCATTAACATCAATCGTCGCTTCACGTACGATACGTTGCTGTGCAACCAGTGCAGCCAGTTCGTCCGTTTCACCCTTCAGCATGAAGTCGGTCCCGGCAACACCGTTGATCAACTGTTGCGTGGTGAGCTGGTTACGCAATGCCTGAGCATACTGATCTGCAGTCATTCCCATCTGATTCACAATCGCATTGTAGCGGTTGTTATCAAATTTTCCGTCAACCTGGAAAGCCGGGGTGGCGAAAATAGCCTGCTTAATCTGATCGTCGCTAATGTTGAGCTTAAGCTCACGGGAATACTGATCCAGCAGCGCTTCGTCCACAAGACGATTCAGCACCTGCTGACGCAGCGTTTTCATATAACCTTCGTTCGCCGCCAGCTCAGAATATTGATCGCCCAGCTGTTGCTGCATGCGGTTACGTTCGCTGTTGAACGCATTCTCGAACTGCCCGCGGCTGATCTCCTGGCCATTCACTTTAGCGGCGTAGTTATTGCCCCCGCCAATCAGGTAACCACTCACGCCGGTCAAAATGAACGACACGATAATGATACCGAAAATAATCTTGAGCACGAGACTGTTAGCAGCCGTGCGTAAGCTGTCCATCATGGTGTAACCACACTCCGCTGTAGATGACTATACGCGTATCCTTCAGGCCGCCTCCGCGTTAGTTACAACGACGGCGGCAAGGATTTTGAGTATATATGCTTCACGCAGCATAGCGTTTCCTGAACGCTGCGCACAAAGGCCTATTGTGACAAGAAACTGGGGCAATTGTCAGCCCACAACGCGTAGAAAGTACCGGAATCAGAAATAAAAAAGGCACATCGGTTGATGCGCCCTTGTACTTAGTCACATCCCCAAAGGGGAAATCACTTAGTTTACCGCGTCTTTCAGTGCTTTACCTGCACGGAAGCCCGGTACTTTAGCCGCGGCGATGGTGATCTCTTTACCTGTTTGCGGGTTGCGACCAGTACGGGCAGCACGCTCTTTAACGGCAAAAGTACCAAAACCTACCAGTGCTACGTCATCACCTTCTTTCAGGGATTCGGTAACAGAAGCAATAATTGCATCTAACGCACGTCCAGCCGCAGCTTTAGAGATATCAGCCCCTGCAGCAATTTTGTCGATCAGTTGAGATTTATTCACTCTTCTCTTCCTCTTTATAATATATATCGCACCTGAATCCTTCAAAGTGCGACCGCGCAGCAGTTATATCAGGCCTGCCATGCCCTTACAACACCCGATAATGATGGCAAGCCCAATCCGTTATCTAAATTAGCTATACAAAAAAAGGCTGGCAAGCCCGAAATGGCCTGCCAGCCCTGTTTTTATTAATGCTCTTTGCGCGAGGTCACTATTTTGCCGTCACAACCTGCATTCCAGAGGGTTCATTTTGCAACGCAAGAGTCAGAACTTCCTCAATACGTTTCACCGGGTGAATATTAAGATCGGCAATAACGTTGTCCGGAATCTCTTCCAGGTCACGTTTGTTTTCGTCTGGAATTAAGACCGTCTTAATGCCACCACGGTGCGCCGCCAACAGTTTTTCTTTCAAGCCACCGATAGGCAGAACCTGACCACGCAGGGTGATCTCGCCAGTCATCGCCACATCGGCACGAACCGGGTTACCGGTCAGGCATGAGACCAGCGCTGTGCACATGGCAATACCCGCGCTTGGACCATCTTTCGGCGTCGCGCCTTCAGGTACGTGAACGTGGATGTCGCGTTTTTCGTAAAAGTCCGGGTTAATACCCAGTTTTTCCGCACGCGCACGCACCACGGTCAGTGCAGCCTGAATGGATTCCTGCATCACTTCGCCGAGCGATCCGGTGTAAGTCAGCTTGCCTTTACCAGGAACACAGGCGGTTTCAATGGTCAGCAGATCGCCGCCCACTTCTGTCCATGCCAGCCCCGTGACCTGACCAACGCGGTTTTCGTTATCCGCACGGCCATAGTCAAAGCGCTGCACACCCAGGTAGTCGTGCAGGTTATCACCATTGATCTCGATGTGTTTCAGTGAGTTATCGAGCAACAATTGCTTAACCGCTTTACGGCACAGTTTGGAGATTTCACGCTCCAGACTACGCACGCCCGCTTCACGGGTGTAGTAACGAATGATGCCCACAATGGCGCTATCATCAACCGTCAGCTCGCCTTTTTTCAGCGCATTACGCTCAATCTGTTTTGGCAACAGATGACGCTTAGCTATATTAAGCTTCTCGTCTTCGGTATAGCCAGACAGACGAATCACTTCCATACGATCCAGCAACGGTGCCGGAATGTTCATGGAGTTCGACGTCGCAACAAACATGACGTCGCTGAGGTCGTAGTCCACTTCCAGGTAGTGATCGCTGAACGCCACGTTCTGCTCTGGATCCAGCACCTCAAGCAGTGCTGATGCCGGATCGCCACGCATGTCAGAAGACATTTTGTCGATCTCATCAAGCAGGAACAGCGGGTTTTTCACGCCCACTTTGGCCATTTTCTGGATCAGTTTGCCCGGCATCGAACCGATATAGGTTCGGCGGTGACCACGAATTTCAGCCTCATCACGCACGCCGCCAAGCGCCATACGGATGTATTTACGCCCTGTCGCCTTCGCGATGGACTGACCCAGAGAGGTTTTACCCACCCCCGGCGGTCCAACCAGACACAGGATCGGTCCCTTGATTTTGTTCACACGGCTCTGGACCGCAAGATACTCAAGAATACGGTCTTTCACACGCTCCAGACCATAATGGTCGGTATCGAGGATTTCCTGCGCCTGACGCAGGTCTTTTTTGACCTTGCTACGCGCATTCCACGGAACCTGTACCATCCAGTCGATGTAGCCACGCACGACCGTTGCTTCCGCCGACATCGGAGACATCATTTTCAGCTTCTGCAGCTCTGCTTCCGCTTTCTCTTTTGCCTCTTTCGGCATCTTCGCCGCGTCGATCTTGCGTTTCAGCGCTTCGTTTTCATCCGGCGCATCGTCCATCTCGCCGAGCTCTTTCTGAATCGCTTTCATTTGCTCGTTCAGATAGTACTCACGCTGAGACTTCTCCATCTGCTTTTTCACGCGGTTGCGAATACGTTTTTCAACCTGCAGCAGATCGATTTCGGATTCCATCATTGCCATCAGATATTCCAGACGTTCATTCACGTCGGACATCTCCAGCACGGACTGCTTATCCGCCAGCTTCAGCGGCATATGGGCAGCGATGGTGTCCGCCAGACGAGCGGGATCGTCAATGCTGTTAAGCGACGTCAGCACCTCTGGTGGGATTTTTTTGTTTAGCTTGATATAGCCTTCGAACTGGCTGATAGCTGTACGTACCAGCACTTCCTGTTCGCGCTCATCAATAGCAGGCGAATCAAGGTACTCCGCTTTCGCAGAGAAATGCTCGCCGTTGTCTGACAACGCAGAAATACGCGCGCGCTGTAACCCCTCGACCAGCACTTTTACGGTGCCGTCAGGCAGTTTCAGCATCTGCAAAATAGAGGCCACGGTCCCGACGGTGAAAAGATCGTTTACACCCGGCTCATCCGTTGAAGCTTCTTTCTGCGCGACCAGCATGATTTTTTTATCATGGTCCATAGCCGCTTCAAGACAACGGATAGATTTTTCCCGCCCTACAAATAAGGGTATGACCATGTGCGGATAAACCACCACATCGCGCAACGGCAATACGGGGATTTCAATGCGTTCAGAACGCTCAGGATTCATAGAGCTCTCTCTTAGTTTAGTTTCCGCCAGGTAATCAGGTGGTACGACTGTGCTTCACACCACCTTTAACATGTATGTCAGTATATGGGGATGTTTCCCACACATTCAACGCCATGTTTACGGAAAAATAAAAGGGGAGATAAAATCCCCCCTTTTTGGTTAAACGTCTGTATGAATTGATGAATTATTCGCCAGATGCCTGCTGTGCTTCCGGCTTACCGTAAATCAGCAACGGCTTGCTCTGACCGCCAATCACAGACTCGTCGATCACCACTTTTTCAACGTCCTCCATAGAAGGAAGATCGTACATGGTGTCGAGCAACGCGGCTTCCACGATAGAACGCAGACCACGCGCACCGGTTTTACGAATCATCGCTTTCTTGGCGATAGCATCCAGCGCTTCCTCGCGGAATTCCAGATCCACACCTTCAAGATTGAACAGCGCCTGATACTGCTTAGTCAGGGCGTTTTTCGGTTCTTTCAGGATCTGGATCAGCGCTTCTTCACTCAGTTCGCTCAGCGTTGCCACAACGGGCAGACGGCCGATGAACTCAGGGATCAGACCAAATTTGATCAGATCTTCTGGTTCAACCTGCGACAACAGTTCACCTTCGCTGGCCTTATCGGACTGGGCTTTTACCGTCGCGCCAAAACCAATGCCGGAGCCGGTTTCAACACGGTTAGCAATCACCTTATCCAGACCGGCAAACGCACCACCACAGATAAACAGAATCTTGGAGGTATCAACCTGCAAGAACTCCTGCTGCGGATGTTTGCGTCCACCCTGTGGCGGAACGGCGGCAACCGTTCCTTCGATCAGTTTCAACAGCGCCTGCTGCACGCCTTCACCGGAAACGTCACGGGTAATAGACGGATTGTCTGATTTACGCGAAATCTTGTCGATCTCATCGATATAGACAATACCGCGCTGCGCTTTCTGCACGTCGTAATCGCACTTCTGCAACAGCTTCTGAATAATATTTTCAACATCTTCACCCACATAACCGGCTTCGGTCAGGGTGGTGGCATCGGCCATTGTGAACGGAACGTCCAGCAGACGCGCCAGCGTTTCAGCCAACAGCGTTTTACCAGAACCCGTCGGGCCAATCAGCAGGATGTTACTTTTGCCCAACTCGACGCCATTGCTGGTGTCGCCGTTGCGCAGACGTTTGTAATGGTTGTATACCGCGACCGCCAGCACTTTCTTCGCCTGTTCCTGGCCAATAACGTAATCGTCCAGGTGGTTGCGAATTTCATGTGGCGTCGGCAGCGCACTGCGTTCACGGTGCGGTGCTACTTCCTTAATCTCTTCGCGAATGATGTCGTTACATAAATCAACACATTCGTCGCAGATATACACGGATGGTCCGGCAATCAGCTTACGCACTTCATGCTGGCTTTTGCCGCAAAAAGAGCAGTACAACAATTTGCCCGAGCCATCTTTGCGTTTATCTGTCATGGGTCAAAACCTCTTCTTTGTTCTTTGTGCCGCACACGACGACGCAAATGCCATTCTCAGGCGCAAGACGCTAGTCAGCGTTGTGCCGCTCCAGGTAATTATAGCGGCACACCTGCGCCCTGGGCATTAATTACGATGGGTCAAAATCGAGTCGACCAGACCGTACTCCACCGCTTCAGAAGCGGAGAGGAAGCGATCGCGCTCGGTATCACGTTCAATCTGCTCAAGAGATTGACCCGTATGATGCGCCATAAGTTCGTTCATGCGCCCTTTTACCTTCAAGATTTCACGGGCATGAATTTCAATATCCGTTGCCTGACCCTGGTAACCGCCCAGAGGCTGGTGGATCATGACGCGAGAATTAGGCAGGCAAAAACGTTTACCTTTCGCCCCGGCAGTCAGCAGAAACGCGCCCATTGAGGCCGCCTGTCCCATACAAATGGTGCTAACGTCCGGCTTAATAAACTGCATGGTGTCATAGATAGACATCCCTGCAGTAATCACGCCACCAGGGGAGTTAATATACAGGTAGATATCTTTTTCCGGGTTTTCTGCTTCCAGGAACAGCATCTGCGCCACAATCAGGTTAGCCATATGGTCTTCGACCTGGCCGGTCAGAAAAATGACGCGTTCCTTAAGTAGACGAGAATAGATATCAAAAGAGCGCTCACCACGCGAGGTCTGTTCAATGACCATCGGCACCAGCGCCATATGGGGTGCAAAGTTATCTCGTTCGCCGCTGTATGACATTTCCGTCTCCTGGATAAAATTTGAAAAAACCTGCTGTGCTGATTGTAACCTTATGGACGGATTATCAGCTAGTCCCTCTGTAATGGGTACGACATCGCCATAATTCAAGCATAACAATCTTTTGTTGTAACGCTAACACTGAAACGCTGTTTTCGCACCCTTCCCATGCAAAATGCGTGACAAAAAAAAACCCGCCACCAGAAGGTGACGGGTTTATGTGCGAATTTCGTGCTATAAAAGCAACGAATTACGCCTGCTGGTTCATCAGTTCGTTGAAAGTAGTGGCTTTTTCAGTCACTTTAGCTTTCGCCAGAACCGCTTCAACAGCCTGTTCTTCCAGAGCGACGTTACGCATGTTGTCCATCAGCTCTTTGTTTTTGCTGTAGAACTCAACAACTTCTTTCGGATCTTCGTAAGCAGAAGCCATTTCTTCGATCAGGCCTTTTACGCGATCTTCATCAGCTTTCAGTTCGTTGGTACGAATCACTTCGCCCAGCAGCAGACCAACAACTACGCGACGCTTAGCCTGTTCTTCGAACAGTTCACGCGGCAGTTCCAGAGCTTGCTTCTCGTTGCCACCGAAACGCTGTGCAGCCTGACGACGCAGAACGTCGATTTCGCTGTCGATCAGTGCTGCAGGAACGTCGATGTCGTTGGCTTTAACCAGACCTTCGATCGCCTGAGACTTAACGCGGTTACGTACAGCGCCTTTCAGCTCACGTTCCATGTTTTTACGCACTTCAGCGCGCAGACCCGCTACGGAACCATCTTCAACGCCAAAACGTTTGATGAATTCTTCGGTCAGTTCCGGCAGTTCACGTTCTTCAACTTTCTTCAGGTTGATAACGAATTTAGCGGCTTTACCTTTCAGGTTTTCAGCGTGGTACTCTTCCGGGAAGGTCACGTCGATGGTGAACTCTTCGCCAGCTTTGTGGCCTTTAACGCCTTCTTCAAAGCCTGGGATCATACGACCCTGGCCCATCGCCAGTACGAAGTCAGACGCTTTGCCGCCTTCGAACTCTTCGCCGTCTACAGAACCGGTAAAGTCGATGGTTACACGGTCTTCTGCATCAGCAGCGCCGTCTTTGTCTTTCCAGGTAGCCTGCTGCTTACGCAGGGTATCCAGCATAACGTCAACGTCAGCATCGGTAACTTCAACAACCGGTTTTTCAACTTCGATTGCGTCCAGACCGGTCAGTTCAACTTCCGGGTAAACTTCGAACTCTACCGCGTAAGTGAAATCTTCACCCAGTTTGTATTCGCCCGGAACGTAGTTCGGTGCGCCAGCCGGATTAATTTTTTCTTTGATGATGGCATCAACGAAGTTACGGCTCATCAGGTCACCCAGAACGTCCTGGCGAACAGAAGCGCCATAACGCTGAGCAACGACATTCATCGGTACTTTTCCTTTGCGGAAACCGTCAATACGCACTTTCTTCGCTACGTTGACCAGCTCGCTTTTCACAGCGGTCTCGATGCTGTCAGCAGCGATAGTAATCGTTACACGGCGGCCAAGGCCTTGAGTGGTTTCAACTGAAACTTGCATCTTGTTACCTCAAAAAATCACAGTGCTCGGTCAACTCTTCTCCGCAAGCACAGGTTGTTGGCTTCGCGGAACTGGGATGTTCTCATAATCAATCACATTCCCTGTCGTCAGAATCATCCCGAAGACATTCCGAAAAATAAGACGCGCATTATAGCGGCATCACTTTTATGAGTCGAGAACGGTTATCGCGCGTTGCTGCGGCTTTTTTCACAATTCCCGGCTAATTTTTGTCTGAATACTGGACGACCTACTCAGAATTCAGACAAAACAAAACGGCCCGCAGGCCGTTTTCACATAATCTGTAGCAACATACTGGAAAAGCGCCGGTTGTTGCAAATCCGTTTTTTAGGCGATGCTTCCCGCCCCACGACACGGAGGCGATGCAAAAATGGTGTCCTGCAACGCTTCCCACTCCTTAATGGTGTAGGTATGCAGGGCAAGAGCATGTACGGTTGTGGAAAGCTCCGCCGTTAACGTGCTGTAAATCATCCGATGACGATTAAGAAAACGTTCACCTGTAAAGCGATCGCTGACCAGCACAACCTTAAAGTGGCTTTCAGAACCTGCCGGGACATTGTGACGATAGCTTTCATCCACAACTTCGAGGAACACGGGTTGGAACGCTGCCCTTAATTTTTCTTCTATTTGCTCACGAATCATCATGAAATTTTTCCTCCGACAACGCTGAGATGTCACCCATCCCTTTAAATACTAGCCGCTTTTACCGTTTTCATTACACCTTAGCAACAAAAAATTAGCGCTTGTCTGATTTTCTCACCCAAACGAATGAAGTTCACTGATTCTTGTGTTCGCGTTATTGCAAAAAGGCCATTTATGGTCTCTACAACATCATCAAACGGACAACATGATGAATTTACATGCGTTACCCACTTCCCCTCATCGTTGGCGATGTTATGATGGCGGGAATTTTCTCTAACCATACAATTTAGATTCGCTGAGAGCCCTGGCATGTTTAAAAAAATCCTCTTCCCTTTAGTCGCGCTGTTTATGTTGGCTGGCTGCGCAACTCCGCCCACTACCATCAACGTATCGCCGAAAATTACCCTGCCACAGCAGGATCCGAGTCTGATGGGAGTAACTGTCAGTATCAATGGCGCCGACCAGCGTCAGGATCAGGCGCTGGCAAAAGTGACCCGCGACAATCAACTGGTTACTCTGACTGCGTCTCGCGATCTGCGCTTCCTGCTGCAAGAAGTGCTGGAAAAGCAGATGACTGCACGCGGTTATATGGTGGGTCCAAACGGTGCAGTTAACCTGCAAATCATCGTAAGCCAGCTGTACGCTGATGTGTCGCAAGGTAGCGTGCGCTATAACATCGCAACCAAAGCAGATATCGCCATTATTGCAACGGCTGCCAACGGCAACAAGATGACCAAAAACTACCGTGCAAGCTACTCTGTTGAAGGCGCATTCCAGGCCTCTAACAAAAATATTGCTGATGCCGTTAACAGCGTCTTGACCGACACCATCGCTGATATGTCCCAGGACACCAGCGTTCACGATTTCATCAAGCAGAACGCTCGCTAATTTAAGCCCCCTGACCCGGTATTTCGCCGGGTCAGCTTTTAATGCCCATGTCCAATCACTATTTACGTATTTTTCAGCAACCAAAATCAGCGATTCTGCTGATGTTAGGTTTTGCTTCCGGTTTACCGCTCGCCCTGACCTCCGGTACGCTTCAGGCGTGGATGACGGTCGAAAATATCGATCTGAAAACTATCGGTTTCTTTTCTCTGGTCGGCCAGGCCTACGTATTTAAGTTTCTCTGGTCCCCGGTGATGGACCGCTACACCCCACCGTTTTTAGGTCGTCGTCGCGGTTGGCTGTTGACGACTCAGGTGTTGCTTCTTATTTCCATCGCCGCGATGGGTTTTCTGGAACCTGGAACGCAGTTACGCTGGATGGCGGCACTCGCAGTGGTGATCGCATTTTGTTCGGCGTCGCAGGATATTGTTTTTGACGCCTGGAAAACAGACGTTTTACCGGCAGAAGAACGTGGTACCGGTGCAGCAATCAGCGTACTGGGTTACCGCCTGGGGATGCTGGTTTCCGGTGGCCTGGCACTGTGGATGGCTGACCGCTGGCTCGGCTGGCAAGGTATGTACTGGCTGATGGCGGCACTACTGATTCCCTGCATTATCGCCACCCTGTTGGCACCCGAACCCACTGACACCATTCCGGTGCCTAAAACACTGGAACAAGCGGTTGCTGCGCCACTGCGTGACTTTTTTGGTCGTAACAACGCCTGGCTGATCCTGCTGCTTATTGTGCTGTATAAGCTCGGGGATGCCTTCGCCATGAGCCTGACCACAACGTTTTTAATCCGCGGCGTCGGATTTGATGCCGGTGAAGTCGGCGTCGTCAATAAAACGCTGGGGCTGCTGGCGACAATAGTCGGTGCGCTGTACGGTGGGATCCTGATGCAGCGTCTTTCGCTGTTTCGCGCGTTACTCATTTTCGGCATTCTGCAGGGCGTATCGAACGCCGGATACTGGCTGCTTTCTATTACCGACAAGCACATGTTCAGTATGGCAGCAGCGGTCTTCTTCGAAAACCTGTGCGGCGGGATGGGTACTGCGGCGTTTGTCGCCTTATTAATGACGCTGTGTAATAAATCGTTCTCCGCAACCCAGTTTGCCCTACTCTCAGCCCTTTCGGCTGTTGGTCGCGTCTATGTGGGCCCAGTGGCAGGTTGGTTCGTCGAGGCTCACGGTTGGCCAACGTTTTATCTGTTTTCCGTGTTTGCCGCGATCCCTGGACTCCTGCTGCTGCTGGTTTGTCGCCAGACGCTGGAACATAGCTGGCAAAATGAGAGTTTTATTCCACGCACAGAGTTCCGTGGGGCGTACAATCTGGCTTTGATGACGTTAGTGACGGGCTGCTGTTTGCTGGCTGTTTGGCTGTTGCTGCTTACCATGAACGCACTGGATTACACCAACTTCTCTTTCCTGGCTGGGCTGCTTGAAGTCTCAGTCGCGGTCGCCATCTGTGGCGTCGTATTTGGTGGCTTACTGGACTATCTTGCACTACGGAAAACACGTCTGATGTAATTTTTCACATTAATTTGGCCGTTGTAATCACCTTGCGTAATTATAACGGCTAAATAAACAGCAGTTGATAAAAATAATATTTGTTGTTTTGTGCGCCATAGAATTTGGAAATTATTGACTCCTTTTATAAATTCTATTTTCCTTACTCGATTCAGCCGAATCAGATTTATTTTTTGTTCATTATTTGTCTTTTTATTGATAATCAATTGTTAAACAATTGTTTTATTTTCGTATTGGTTATACCAATTGCCCTCGACACCTCCCCAGCTCGCCCGCTTTCGTTATAACGTGATGTTGCAACAGGTTCTTAAAGCTGAGGCGACATATATTGCAACATATGTGACATGCACGGCAGAACCCGGTAACACAGATCCAATGATGTTTACAGTAATGTAACCTTCCCGTAAAATGCCCTCACACTTTAAACGCCACCCGGTCCCGTGGAATTGAGGTCGTTAAATGAGACTCAGGAAATACAATAAAAGTTTGGGATGGTTGTCATTAATTGCAGGCACTGCATTACTCAGTGGCTGTAATTCTGCGCTGCTTGACCCTAAAGGACAGATTGGACTGGAACAACGGTCATTGATACTGACGGCATTTGGCCTGATGTTGATTGTCGTTATTCCTGCCATCTTGATGGCTGTTGGTTTTGCCTGGAAGTACCGTGCAAGCAATAAAGATGCGAAGTACAGCCCGAACTGGTCACACTCCAATAAAGTGGAAGCTGTGGTCTGGACGGTGCCTATCTTAATCATCATTTTCCTTGCCGTTCTGACCTGGAAAACCACTCACGCTCTTGAGCCAAGCAAACCGCTGGCGCATGACGAGAAGCCCATTACCATCGAAGTGGTTTCCATGGACTGGAAATGGTTCTTCATCTATCCGGAACAAGGTATCGCTACCGTGAATGAAATCGCCTTCCCGGCGAATACTCCGGTTGAATTCAAAGTGACATCCAACTCCGTGATGAACTCCTTCTTTATCCCGCGTCTGGGTAGCCAGATTTATGCCATGGCCGGCATGCAGACTCGACTGCATCTGATCGCCAACGAAGTCGGTACTTATGATGGTATCTCCGCAAGTTATAGCGGACCAGGCTTCTCCGGTATGAAGTTCAAGGCTATCGCAACAAAGGACCGCGCCGAATTCGACCAATGGGTTGCTAAAGCTAAACAGTCCACGAACACCATGAGCGACATGGCTGCGTTCGAGAAAGTGGCTGCGCCAAGCGAATATAACCAGGTGGAATATTTCTCCAACGTGAAACCGGATTTGTTTAAAGACGTTATTAACAAATTTATGGCTCACGGTAAGAGCATGGACATGACCCAACCCGAAGGTGAGCACAACGCACATGAAGGAATGGAAGGCATGGACATGAGCCACGCGGAATCCGCTCACTAAGGGGCCGAGGAAGAATACGATGTTCGGAAAATTGACGCTGGATGCAGTGCCGTTCCATGAACCCATTGTCATGGTTACGATCGCTGCCATTATCATCGGTGGTGCGGCCTTACTGGGCCTTATCACTTACTTCGGTAAGTGGACCTACCTGTGGAAAGAGTGGCTGACTTCGGTTGACCACAAACGCCTTGGCATCATGTATGTCATCGTCGCAATCGTCATGTTGATTCGTGGCTTTGCCGACGCCATCATGATGCGTAGTCAGCAAGCGCTGGCTTCTGCAGGTGAAGCGGGCTTCCTGCCTCCTCACCACTACGACCAGATCTTCACGGCTCACGGCGTGATTATGATCTTCTTCGTGGCAATGCCATTTGTTATCGGTCTGATGAACCTGGTGGTTCCGCTGCAGATCGGCGCACGTGACGTTGCATTCCCGTTCCTGAACAACCTGAGCTTCTGGTTCACCGTTGTCGGCGTCATTCTGGTTAACCTGTCTCTGGGCGTAGGTGAATTCGCACAGACCGGTTGGCTGGCGTATCCGCCACTTTCGGGAATAGAGTACAGTCCAAGCGTCGGGGTCGACTATTGGATATGGGCAGTCCAGTTGTCCGGTATTGGTACAACCCTGACCGGTATCAACTTCTTTGTGACCATCATTAAGATGCGTGCACCAGGAATGACCATGTTCAAGATGCCGGTGTTTAGCTGGGCATCTCTGTGTGCGAACATCCTGATTATCGCTTCTTTCCCAATCCTGACGGTTACCGTCGCGTTGCTGACCCTGGATCGCTATCTGGGCACCCATTTCTTTACCAACGATATGGGCGGCAACATGATGATGTACATCAACCTGATTTGGGCCTGGGGCCATCCGGAAGTGTACATTCTGGTTCTGCCGGTCTTCGGTGTGTTCTCCGAAATCGCTGCAACCTTCTCGCGTAAACGCCTGTTTGGTTACACCTCACTGGTGTGGGCAACCGTGTGTATCACCGTTCTGTCGTTCGTTGTTTGGCTGCACCACTTCTTCACCATGGGTGCAGGCGCTAACGTAAACGCCTTCTTCGGTATTACCACCATGATTATCGCCATCCCAACCGGGGTGAAGATCTTCAACTGGCTGTTCACCATGTATCAGGGCCGTATCGTATTCCACTCAGCAATGCTGTGGACGATTGGCTTTATCGTCACCTTCTCAGTCGGCGGTATGACCGGCGTGCTGCTGGCGGTTCCGGGTGCAGACTTCGTGCTGCACAACAGTCTGTTCCTGATTGCGCACTTCCATAACGTTATCATCGGCGGCGTCGTATTTGGCTGCTTCGCAGGTATGACCTACTGGTGGCCAAAAGCGTTTGGCTTCACGCTGAACGAAACATGGGGTAAACGCGCATTCTGGTTCTGGATCATCGGCTTCTTCGTCGCATTTATGCCGCTGTACGTGCTGGGCTTTATGGGTATGACCCGTCGCCTCAGTCAGCAGATTGACCCTCAGTTCCACCCAATGCTGGTCGTTGCCGCTTGCGGCGCCGCGCTGATTGCACTGGGTATCCTGTGCCAGCTGATTCAGATCTACGTGTCTATTCGCGACCGCGAGCAGAACCGTGACCTGACCGGTGACCCATGGGGTGGTCGTACGCTGGAGTGGGCAACCTCTTCCCCGCCTCCGTTCTATAACTTTGCCGTTGTGCCACACGTCCACGAGCGTGATGCCTTCTGGGAAATGAAAGAGAAAGGTGAAGCGTACAAACAGCCTGCGCATTATGAAGAGATTCATATGCCGAAAAACAGCGGTGCAGGTATCGTCATTACGGCCTTCGCAACACTGTTTGGTTTCGCCATGATCTGGCATATCTGGTGGCTGGCGATTGCAAGCTTCGCAGGCATGATCATCAGCTGGATCGTGAAAAGCTTTGATGAAGACGTGGATTACTACGTGCCGGTACCGGAAGTCGAAAAACTGGAAAACCAGCATTTCGATGAGATTACAAAGGCAGGGCTGAAAAATGGCAACTGATACTTTAACGCACGCGAATGCCCACGCGCACGAACACGGGCACCACGATGCAGGCCAGACCAAAATCTTCGGATTTTGGGTCTACCTGATGAGCGACTGCATTCTGTTCTCTATTCTGTTTGCAACCTACGCCGTTCTGGTGAACGGCACCGCAGGTGGCCCAACAGGTAAGGACATTTTTGAACTGCCGTTCGTTCTGGTTGAAACATTCCTGCTGTTATTCAGCTCCATTACTTACGGCATGGCAGCTATCGCCATGTACAAGAACAACAAGAGCCAGGTTATCTCCTGGCTGGCGTTGACCTTCTTGTTCGGTGCCGGATTCATCGGGATGGAACTCTATGAATTCCATCACCTGATTGTTAACGGTATGGGCCCGGATCGCAGCGGCTTCCTTTCTGCGTTCTTCGCGCTGGTCGGCACGCACGGTCTGCACGTCACCTCCGGTCTTATCTGGATGGCGGTGCTGATGGTGCAAGTTGCTCGTCGCGGCCTGACCAGCACTAACCGTACCCGTATCATGTGCCTGAGCCTGTTCTGGCACTTCCTGGACGTGGTGTGGATCTGTGTGTTCACTGTTGTTTATCTGATGGGGGCGATGTAATGAGTCATTCTAACGAGAGCGGCGGCGCATCCCATGGCAGCGTAAAAACCTACATGACAGGTTTTATCCTGTCGATCATCCTGACGGTCATTCCGTTCTGGATGGTCATGACAGGTTCTGCTTCTCCGGCCGTCATTCTGGGAACTATTCTGGCAATGGCAGTGGTACAGATTCTGGTGCACCTGGTGTGCTTCCTGCACATGAATAGCAAATCTGATGAAGGTTGGAACATGACGGCCTTTGTCTTTACTGTGCTAATCATCGCCATCCTGGTTGTGGGCTCCATCTGGATTATGTGGAACCTTAACTACAACATGATGATGCACTAAGAGCGGCGATTATGATGTTTAAGCAATACCTGCAAGTAACGAAACCAGGCATCATCTTTGGCAACCTGATCTCGGTGATTGGGGGGTTCCTGCTGGCCTCGAAGGGCAGCATTGATTATCCCCTGTTTATCTACACGTTGGTTGGGGTGTCACTGGTTGTGGCGTCAGGTTGTGTATTTAACAACTACATCGACAGGGATATCGACAGGAAGATGGAGAGGACCAAAAACCGCGTGCTGGTTAAAGGTCTGATATCCCCTGCGGTCTCGCTGGTATACGCCACCTTGCTGGGTATTGCTGGCTTTATGCTGCTGTGGTTTGGCGCGAACCCTCTGGCCTGCTGGCTGGGGGTAATGGGCTTCGTGGTTTATGTAGGCGTTTATAGCCTGTATATGAAGCGTCATTCCGTTTACGGTACGCTGATTGGCTCACTCTCCGGCGCTGCGCCGCCGGTGATTGGCTACTGCGCCGTAACCGGTGTGTTCGATAGCGGTGCGTTGATTCTGCTGGCTATTTTCAGCCTGTGGCAGATGCCGCACTCTTACGCGATTGCGATTTTCCGCTTCAAGGATTATCAGGCGGCCAACATCCCGGTGCTGCCGGTGGTGAAAGGTATTTCGGTCGCGAAAAACCATATCACGCTTTACATCGTGGCGTTTGCTATTGCCACGCTGATGCTAACCCTGGGCGGCTATGCCGGTTATAAATACCTGGTTGTTGCTGCGGCGGTGAGCGTTTGGTGGTTGGGCATGGCGCTGCGCGGTTATAAAGTGGAAGATGACAGAGTCTGGGCGCGCAAGCTGTTCGGTTTCTCCATCATCGCCATTACCGCGCTTTCCGTGATGATGTCCGTCGATTTTATGGTGCCAAACTCGCAGAACCTGCTGACTTACGTCTGGTAAGTTAATCGTCACCTCTTCTATGCCGGATGGCGGCTGACGCCTTATCCGGCCTACAAAAAAGTACATTGCTTGTAGGCCGGGTAAGATACGTGAGTATCGTCATCCGGCATTTTCGTTTCCAGCCGACGCCCCTCACAACCCCAACATTTGTTAATAAAGCGCATATTTACCCAGCCTGCTTAGCGCTTTACACTAGGCGCGAAATTAATACAGAGGTGGGAATGAACGATTACAAAATGACGCCCGGTGAGTTGCGCGCCACCTGGGGTTTAGGGACCGTATTCTCGTTGCGCATGCTTGGCATGTTTATGGTCCTGCCAGTTCTGACCACGTACGGTATGGCGTTACAAGGTGCCAGCGAAGCGCTGATAGGCCTTGCTATCGGCATTTATGGCCTGGCGCAAGCCGTTTTCCAAATCCCCTTTGGTCTGCTCTCTGACCGCATTGGTCGTAAGCCGCTTATTGTTGGCGGGCTGGCGGTATTCGTTCTCGGCAGCATAATTGCCGCCCTCTCCGATTCAATCTGGGGCATTATTCTTGGTCGTGCCCTACAAGGTTCTGGCGCAATTGCTGCTGCCGTAATGGCGCTGCTTTCCGACTTAACCCGTGAGCAAAACCGTACCAAAGCGATGGCGTTTATCGGCGTCAGCTTTGGTATCACCTTCGCCATTGCGATGGTACTGGGGCCCATCGTCACCCATGCGCTGGGGTTACATGCGCTGTTCTGGATGATTGCCGCGCTCGCCACCACCGGGATTGTGCTGACCATTTGGGTCGTTCCCAATAGCACCACCCATGTGCTTAACCGCGAATCGGGCATGGTCAAAAGTAGCTTCCGCAAAGTACTGGCAGAGCCTAAGCTCCTGAAGCTCAATTTCGGCATCATGTGCCTGCACATTTTGCTGATGTCCACTTTCGTTGCTTTGCCGGGTCAACTGGCAAAAGCGGGCTTCCCCGCCGCAGAGCACTGGAAAATTTATCTGGTGACGATGCTGCTGTCCTTTGTCTCCGTGGTGCCGTTCATCATTTACGCCGAAGTGAAGCGCAAGATGAAACGCGTGTTCCTCGCCTGCGTGTTACTGATCCTTATCGCAGAGATTGTATTGTGGAGCGCTAACATTCGTTTCTGGGGTCTGATTGCCGGCGTGCAAATATTCTTCCTCGCCTTCAACCTGATGGAAGCCCTCCTCCCCTCACTTATCAGCAAAGAGTCCCCCGCAGGCTATAAAGGCACGGCGATGGGCGTTTACTCCACCAGCCAGTTTCTTGGCGTGGCGATTGGCGGTTCGCTCGGCGGTTGGGTGGTCGAAATGTTTGATGGTCAGGCCGTATTCCTGGTCGGTGCGCTTCTGGCGGCAGTTTGGTTGGCGGTGGCCAGTACAATGAAAGAGCCGCCGTATGTCAGCAGTCTGCGTATTGAGATCCCGTCAGAGATTGCAGCAGATGACTCTCTTAAACAGCGCCTGCTGGCAAAAGAAGGCGTCAGTGAAGTATTACTGGTGGCAAAAGAGCATTCGGCCTACGTGAAGATCGACAGTAAAGTGACGAATCGATTTGAAGTTGAACAGACGATTAGCCAGGCTTGAAGATGAGATTTGTCAGATGGCGGCTCACGCCATCTGACATAACGACTTAATCGCGGAAGTTCTTGAACTGGAACGGCTGGCCGAGATCGCCACCGCGAACCAGCGCCATAACGGATTGCAGATCGTCACGCGCCTTACCGGTTACACGAATTTCTTCACCCTGAATCTGTGCCTGCACCTTCAGTTTGCTGTCTTTGATCAGCTTGACGATTTTCTTCTGCACTGCGCTTTCAATGCCTTGCTTCAGCTTAGCTTCGACAAACCAGGTTTTACCGCTGTGCACGAAAGTTTCTGGTACATCCAGCGACGTGCCTTCAATACCACGTTTCAGCAGTTTGGCACGCAAAATATCCAGCAACTGATTAACCTGGAAATCAGACTCGCTCAGCACCTTAATCGTCTTATTTGACTCGTTCAGCTCAAAGGTGGCCTCAACGCCACGAAAATCGAAGCGTGACTCCACTTCGCGGCTGGCATTATCGACCGCGTTACGGGCTTCCTGAAGATCAACTTCAGAAACAATATCGAAAGATGGCATCTTTTCCTCTCCCTTCATTTTTGATGCGAAGCATAATACCTGCAAAGTTACTCAACAGACAGCGCTATACTAGGCTGTATCCTTTAATTGTACGTGGTACTGATAGCTGCGAACAATAATGGGATGTAGCGGATATGGATTAACACCTGGTGCTGTTGCAGGTGAGGAGGAAGAATGAAAATTACCGTACTGGGATGCGGAGCGTTAGGACAGCTGTGGCTTACAGCGCTGTGCAAACATGGGCATGAGGTGCAAGGGTGGCTACGCGTGCCACAACCTTATTGCAGCGTGAACCTGATTGACACGGATGGATCCGTTTTTAATGAATCCCTGACGGCAAACGACCCCGATTTTTTGGCGAAAAGCGATCTGCTGCTGGTGACACTAAAAGCCTGGCAGGTTTCTGACGCAGTCAAAAGCCTGGCCGCTATTCTGCCTGAAACCACGCCCATTCTGTTAATTCACAACGGCATGGGAACGATTGAAGAGTTGCATAACATTAAGCAACCTCTGCTGATGGGCACCACCACTCACGCGGCACGCCGTGACGGGAACGTTATTATTCATGTCGCCCAGGGCACAACGCGCATCGGTCCGGCGCGTGAACAAGATGGCGATTTCAGCTATCTGGCTGAAATCCTGCAAGATGTCCTGCCCGATGTCGCCTGGCACAACACTATTCGCGCTGAGCTGTGGCGTAAGCTGGCTGTGAACTGTGTCATTAACCCACTCACCGCACTCTGGAACTGTCCCAACGGCGAACTGCGTCAGCATCCAGAAAAAATAGCATTGATATGCGAGGAAGTGGCGGCGGTCATTGAGCGCGAAGGTCATCACACATCAGCGGATGATTTACGTTATTATGTCGAGCAAGTAATTGACAGCACGGCAGAAAATATCTCATCGATGCTGCAGGACATTCGTGCCTTGCGTCATACGGAGATCGACTACATTACCGGTTATTTGTTAAAACGCGCACGTGCGCACGGCATCGCCGTCCCGGAAAATGCCCGCCTGTTTGAAATGGTAAAGCGAAAGGAGAGTGAGTATGAGCGCTCAGGCACTGGTTTGCCTCGCCCCTGGTAGTGAAGAGACCGAAGCGGTCACTACTATCGATCTGCTGGTTCGTGGCGGCATTAAGGTCACGACCGCAAGCGTCGCCAGCGATGGCAACCTGACGATTGTCTGTTCGCGTGGCGTGAAGTTACTGGCTGATGCGCCCCTGGTCGAAGTTGCGGACGGCGATTTCGACATTATCGTGTTGCCGGGCGGTATTAAAGGCGCTGAATGTTTTCGTGACAGCCCGTTGCTTATCGAAACGGTGAAGCAATTCCATCGTTCCGGACGTATTGTCGCCGCAATTTGTGCCGCTGCCGCCACCGTGCTCGTCCCACACGATATTTTCCCCATCGGTAATATGACTGGTTTCCCGGCGCTGAAAGACCAAATTCCCACCGATCAATGGCAGGACAAGCGCGTCGTATGGGATCCACGCGTCAACCTGTTAACCAGCCAGGGACCGGGTACCGCCATCGATTTTGGCTTAAAAATTATCGATCTACTGGTCGGGCGAGAAAAAGCTCATGAAGTGGCGTCACAACTGGTGATGGCTGCAGGCATTTATAACTACTACGAGTAAGCATGCTTGCCGGATGGCGGCGTAACCGCCTTATCAGACCTACAAAAACGTACAATTTGTAGGCCTGATAAGCGCAGCGCCATCAGGCAAAAGGGATTACGGGCGATACACTTTTACGTTTTCAAAGCCCTGCTCGCGCAGATACAGCGCCTGCAGGCGGCTCATCACCCCGCGTTCACACCACAGCAGCCAGGTTTTATTCTGGTCCAGATCGCCGAATTTAGTGCTCAACTTGTAGAACGGCAGAGAAACCACGTCCACACCTTCCACCTTCAGCGGTTTGTCATCCTGTTCATCCACGGAGCGAATATCCAGAATCACATCGTTCGGACCGAAGCCGCTCACGGTTTCAACTTCCACCACGGTCTGCTGCGTCTGCTGGGCGATGTCGCGAATGTCAATATTGTTCGCTTCTTCAACCACTTTATCGAGGATCGAGAAATCGAAGTTTTCTTCTTCGGCCTCAATCTTCGCTTTAACCGCTTTCACCGTCGGGCTTTTTGAAATCACACCGCAGTATTCCGGCATGGTACGGGCGAAGTCTTCAGTACCGATTTCACGCGCCAGATTAATGATGTGCTCTTTGTCATGAGAGATTAGCGGACGCAGGATCAGCGTATCCGAAACGTTATCGATCAAGCGCAGGTTGGTTAGCGTCTGGCTGGACACCTGGCCCAGCGCTTCACCGGTCACCAGCGCCTGTACGCCATAGCGTTCAGCCACTTTAGACGCAGCACGGACCATCATGCGCTTAAGGACCACGCCCATCTGACCGTCGTCGACTTTTTCCAGGATCTCACCAACCACCGGTTCAAAGTTGATCGCAACAAAACGTACGCGATGTGAGCTACCAAAGCGGTTCCACAGATAATGCGCCACCTGGCGAACGCCGATTTCATGCGCTGCGCCGCCGAGGTTGAAGAAGCAATAGTGTACGCGGCAGCCGCGACGCATCAGCATGTAGCTGGACACACCGGAGTCAAAACCACCGGAGATCAGCGACAGAACGTCTTCTTGTGTACCAATCGGGAAACCGCCGATACCTTCATAGCGGCCTTTAACCAGCAGCAGACGGTCGTTTTCGATTTCAAGATTAACCGTCACATCCGGCTTCGTCAGCTTCACGCGCGCAGATTCAATATGCTGATTCAGTCCGCCGCCAACATAACGTTCCACCTCGATGGAGCTAAACTCATGCTTGCCGCGGCGCTTGACGCGCACACAGAAGGTTTTTCCTTCCAGTTGATCGCGGTATTGCACCAGTGCTTTCTCGAAAATGTCGTGCATATCGGTAAACGGCACGTCTTCTACTTCGAGAATATGGTGAATGCCCGGGATTCGGGTTAACGCGTCACGAATATCCAGACGCTGGCTTTCATCTTTGGCGCGAACCTCAACGTGATCCCAGTGACGGACAACGGCAAGGTCTTCATCGTAGTGCTTTAAAACGTTACGGATGTTCCCTGTCAGAATTTTTATAAAGCGCAAACGCACAGATTGGCTTTTGATGGTGATTTCTGGGAACAATTTAATGATAAACTTCATGGCGGCAATGGTTCTTTGGCAAGTCTGAACGACTTGTGATGGAAAATAATACAGCAGCCCATACCCGCGACTGCATCCAGGCGCGCAAGTATACCACCATCGCGCGGCTACTGTGCACATTGCGCGTTATTTGCTTATCAGTGCGAGTCCGTTACCATAGTCTTGTGCTGTCAATACAGAGAGTCAGACATTCATTATGCCGAAGAAAAATGAAGCGCCCGCCAGTTTTGAAACTGCGCTGAGCGAGCTGGAACAGATTGTCACCCGTCTGGAAAGCGGCGATTTGCCGCTGGAAGAGGCGCTGAACGAATTCGAACGTGGCGTACAGCTGGCACGTCAGGGACAAGTCAAATTGCAACAGGCTGAACAGCGCGTGCAAATCCTGCTGTCAGAAACTGAAGACGCCGCCCTCACGCCTTTTACACCGGATAATGAGTAAATGGATTTTACGCAGCAGCTACAGGCTTGCGTTGAGCAGGCTAACCAGGCACTGAGCCGTTTTATCGCGCCACTGCCCTTTCAGAACACTCCCGTGGTCGAAACCATGCAATATGGCGCATTATTAGGCGGCAAACGTCTGCGCCCATTTTTGGTTTATGCTACCGGTCAGATGTTTGGCGTGAGCCTGAGTACGCTTGACGCCCCCGCAGCCGCGGTTGAGTGCATCCATGCCTATTCGCTGATGCACGACGATTTACCCGCGATGGACGACGATGATCTGCGTCGCGGCCTGCCAACCTGCCACGTCAAGTTTGGTGAAGCGAATGCGATTCTGGCCGGTGATGCGCTGCAAACGCTGGCGTTCTCTATTATCAGCGACGCCCCGATGCCAGAAGTCACCGACCGTGACCGCATCGCCATGATCTCTGAACTGGCTCAAGCCAGCGGTATCGCCGGTATGTGTGGCGGTCAGGCGCTGGATCTGGCAGCAGAAGGTCAGCAGGTAGAACTGGCGGCGCTGGAGCGTATTCACCGCCATAAAACCGGCGCATTGATTCGCGCCGCCGTTCGTTTGGGTGCGTTAAGTGCTGGAGATAAAGGGAGAGAACTTCTGCCGATACTCGACAAATACGCCGAAAGTATCGGTCTGGCCTTCCAGGTTCAGGATGACATACTGGATGTGGTAGGCGATACTGCAACATTGGGTAAACGTCAGGGTGCCGACCAGCAGCTTGGCAAAAGTACCTATCCTGCACTTCTGGGTCTTGAGCAAGCCCGGAATAAAGCCCGGGATTTAATTGAGGATGCCCGCCAGTCGTTAAGTTTGCTGGCCGCACAATCTCTCGATACCTCGGCACTGGAAGCGCTAGCGGACTACATAATCCAGCGTGATAAATAAACCAACATATCCAATGAGCTTGCGATGAGTTTTGATATAGCCAAATACCCGACCCTGGCGTTGGTCGACTCCACCCAGGAGTTAAGACTGCTGCCAAAAGAGAGCCTGCCTAAGCTTTGCGACGAACTGCGCCGCTATTTGCTCGACAGCGTGAGCCGTTCCAGCGGGCACTTCGCCTCTGGTCTGGGCACGGTGGAACTCACCGTCGCGCTGCACTATGTCTACAACACCCCGTTCGACCAGTTAATCTGGGATGTGGGACATCAGGCTTATCCGCACAAAATTCTTACCGGCCGCCGCGATAAGATTGGCACTATTCGCCAGAAAGGCGGCCTGCATCCGTTCCCGTGGCGCGGCGAGAGTGAGTATGACGTACTGAGCGTTGGCCACTCCTCAACCTCTATCAGCGCAGGCATCGGCATTGCAGTTGCCGCCGAGAAAGAAGGCAAAGAGCGCCGCACCGTATGCGTCATTGGCGACGGTGCCATCACCGCCGGGATGGCGTTTGAAGCGATGAACCATGCGGGCGATATTAAGCCTGACATGCTGGTTATCCTCAACGACAACGAAATGTCGATTTCGGAAAACGTCGGTGCGCTGAATAACCACCTGGCGCAACTGCTCTCTGGAAAACTCTATTCGTCGTTGCGCGAAGGCGGGAAGAAAGTGTTCTCCGGTGTTCCGCCGATTAAAGAGCTGCTCAAACGTACCGAAGAACACATCAAAGGTATGGTTGTGCCGGGTACGCTGTTTGAAGAGCTGGGCTTTAACTATATTGGCCCGGTAGACGGTCACGACGTGCTGGGTCTTATCACCACGCTGAAAAACATGCGGGATCTGAAAGGCCCGCAGTTCCTGCACATCATGACCAAGAAAGGTCGTGGCTACGAACCGGCGGAAAAAGATCCGATCACCTTCCACGCGGTGCCAAAATTCGATCCGTCCAGCGGATGTCTGCCGAAAAGCAGCGGCGGTCTGCCGAGCTATTCAAAAATCTTCGGTGACTGGCTGTGTGAAACTGCAGCAAAAGACAACAAGCTGATGGCGATTACCCCGGCAATGCGTGAAGGCTCCGGTATGGTGGAGTTTTCCCGTAAATTCCCGGATCGCTACTTCGACGTGGCCATTGCCGAGCAGCATGCAGTGACCTTTGCGGCTGGCCTGGCGATTGGTGGTTATAAACCCATCGTCGCTATCTATTCCACGTTCCTGCAACGCGCCTACGATCAGGTGCTGCACGATGTTGCCATTCAGAAGCTGCCGGTACTGTTCGCCGTTGACCGGGCAGGAATCGTGGGTGCCGATGGGCAAACCCACCAGGGTGCGTTCGATCTTTCCTTCCTGCGCTGCATCCCGGAAATGGTCATTATGACCCCGAGCGATGAGAACGAATGTCGCCAAATGTTGTTTACCGGCTATCACTACAACAATGGCCCAACGGTCGTGCGTTATCCACGCGGTACTGCCGTAGGTGTTGAGCTGACGCCGCTGGAACAATTGCCTATCGGCAAAGGTATCGTCAAGCGTCACGGTGAGAAACTGGCAATTCTGAACTTCGGTACGCTGATGCCGGAAGCGGCTCAGGTCGCGGAATCGCTGAACGCAACGCTGGTCGATATGCGCTTCGTGAAACCGCTGGATGAAGCACTGATTCTGGAAATGGCAGCACAGCACGACGTGCTGGTGACGATTGAAGAAAACGCCATTATGGGCGGCGCAGGCAGCGGTGTAAACGAAGTGCTGATGGCGCACCGTAAGCCGGTTCCGGTACTGAATATCGGCCTGCCTGACTTCTTCATTCCCCAGGGTACTCAGGACGAGGCTCGCGCCGAACTGGGCCTGAATGCAGCCGGAATTGAGGCCAAAATCAAGGCCTGGCTGGCATAATCCCCCCCCTCGCTCCTGCTATGCTTAATGAATAACACGCTAAGCAGGAGCGAATTTATGCAATACAACACCTTAGGAAAAACAGACCTTCGGGTCTCCCGCCTTTGTCTGGGCTGCATGACGTTTGGCGAACCCAATCGCGGCAATCACGCCTGGACGCTACCAGAAGAAAGTAGCCGCCCGATTATCAAACATGCCCTTGAGGGTGGTATTAACTTTTTCGATACCGCAAACAGTTACTCTGCAGGCAGCAGTGAGGAAATTGTCGGCCGTGCGCTGCGCGATTTCGCTCGTCGGGATGACGTCGTAGTAGCCACCAAAGTTTTTCACCGTGTTGACGACCTGCCGGAAGGATTATCTCGTGCGCAAATTCTGCGTTCTATTGATGACAGTCTGAAGCGTCTTGGTATGGACTATGTCGATATCCTGCAAATTCACCGTTGGGACTACAACACGCCCATTGAAGAAACGCTGGAAGCGCTTAATGACGTCGTGAAAGCCGGGAAAGCGCGCTACATCGGCGCATCATCCATGCACGCTTCGCAGTTTGCTCAGGCACTGGCCCTGCAGAAACAACACGGTTGGGCGCAATTTGTTAGCATGCAGGATCACTACAACCTGATCTACCGCGAAGAAGAACGCGAAATGCTACCGCTTTGCTCTCAGGAAGGTGTCGCGGTGATCCCATGGAGTCCGCTGGCACGTGGTCGCCTGACGCGCCCGTGGGGAGAAACCACCGCACGCCTGGTTTCCGATGAAGTCGGCAAAAACCTGTACGAAGAAAGTGATGAAAACGACGCGCAAATTGCTGCACGATTGACTGGCGTCAGTGAAGAACTGGGCGCTACACGAGCGCAGGTCGCTCTGGCATGGCTGTTAAGCAAACCTGGCGTCGCCGCACCGATTATCGGCACATCGCGTGAAGAACAGTTGGATGAATTACTTAATGCGGTAGATTTAACGCTGAAACCAGAGCACATTGCCGAACTGGAAATGCCGTACAAACAGCATCCGGTGGTGGGATTTAAATAAGCGCGGTTGTAGATTATAGATCGTAGGCCCGATAAGCGACGCGCCATCGGGCAATCAGTGCCGGATGCGCTATGCTTATCCGGCCTACAACGGCCTCAAAAAGGGGTTAAATAATACCTACCGGCCAGTGATGGCCGATAAAATACAGTATCCCTGCAGATAGTATCCCAGCGACAATATCATCGATCATGATCCCCGTGCCGCCATGTACGTTACGATCGAACCAGCGAATCGGCCAGGGTTTCCACATATCCAGAATACGGAAAATCACAAACCCAGCGGCAACCCACTGCCAGTCGTTGGTCGGCAGCGCCATCAGGGTTATCCACATCCCGACAAACTCATCCCAGACAATGCTTCCGTGATCGTGCACGCCCATATCTTTTGCCGTTTGATGGCACAGATAGACGCCAATACAGATCGACAGCATGACCACCAGTGAATAGAGTTGCCACGGCAGAAATGTCATTAAATACCAAAATGGGATCGCCGCCAGCGATCCCATGGTGCCCGGTACAATCGGGCTCAATCCGCTGCCAAATCCGGTAGCCAGCAGGTGCCACGGATTGCGCATGCTCAAACGGCTTTTTGCGACATCTTTTTTAAGGCGCGGCAAAATGGTCATATCCTTTCCAGTCGAACGTGACGGGTTTTCCATCACGCGTAAAATGAATGCCTTCCACATCCGCACTCATCTGCCCAATGCAGGTAAACGGTGTGCCGAGATGCCCCAGCGCGACGTCCAGCGCCCCACGATTCATTTCCGGTACGGTAAAGCATAACTCATAATCTTCACCGCCCGAGAGCGCCCAACGCAACGCCTGTTCAGGCTCGACGTATTGGGTAAACGCAGTGGAATATGGCAGTGCATCAACGTTAATCCGTGCGCCGCAGCCACTGGCATTAACGATATGCCCCAGATCTGAAATCAGACCGTCCGAGAGATCGATAGCGGCACTCGCCAGGTCGCGCAGGGCTTGCCCTTGTAAAATTCGCGGCGTGGGACGCAGGTGCCGCTTGAGCAGATAGTCAGCATCTTTGGCATCAGTTACCTGCAATCGGTTTTGCAGAATAGCCAACCCGGCAGCGCTGTCGCCCGGCGTACCGGTAACGTAAATCCAGTCGCCCGGCTTCGCACCGGAGCGTTTTAAGGCCCGTCCAACCGGGACGTAGCCATGAATACCCAGCGTCATCGACAGTGGCCCACGTGTGGTGTCGCCGCCAATCAACTGCATATCATAGTAATTCAGGAGCTCAAACAGGCCATCACTGAAAGCTTCAAGCCAGGCTTCATCGACGTCAGGTAATGTGATTGCCAGCGTCAGCCATGCAGGATCGGCCCCCATCGCCGCCAGATCGCTCAAGTTCACCGCCAGCGCTTTCCAGGCAAGGTCTGTGGGATCAATATCGGGGAGGAAGTGGTTGCCTGCCACCAGCGTATCGGTACTGATCGCCAGCGTTTGTTTTTCAGGGATGTTCAGAAGTGCGCAATCGTCGCCAATACCGGTTTCGACATCAAGACGAGAGCTTCTTACGCGGTCAAAATAACGGGCAATCAGGGAAAACTCGCCACATGCCATACGTTATGCCTCAGCAGGAAAAAAGAAAAAGCCGGGGACAGTGGAAACAGGTTCCACCCTCCAGCCGGCCTCGGGATCACTTTTTGTTGGGGCGAATCACAGGTGCTGCTTTATCCAGTACGCCGTTGACGAATTTGTGGCTATCTTCAGCGCCGAAGGTTTTCGCCAGTTCAATCGCTTCGTTAATGGCCACTTTATACGGCACATCACTACGCTTAGACAGTTCAAACAGCGCAATACGCAGCACGGCTTTTTCTACCTGACCCAGCTCTTCCAACAGGCGAGACAGGTAAGGCTTCATCAGTCCATCCAGGTACGCGCTGTTAGTCGCCACCCCGGACAGCAGTTCACGGAAATACAGAACGTCAACATCTTTTACGTCCTGTTCCGCCAGGAACTGGTATTCAACATCAGCGATGTCGTTCTGGGACAACTGCCAGGAGTAGAGCGCCTGGACGGCACACTCACGGGCGCGGCGACGAGCAGCAGGTTTCACGGATTTCCCCTTACAAAAATCAGGCCTTAATGGCTTTCAATACATTAATCATTTCAAGCGCAGTCAGTGCAGCTTCTGCGCCTTTGTTGCCGGCTTTGGTGCCAGCACGTTCGATGGCTTGTTCAATACTTTCGGTGGTCAGAACACCGAAGGCTACCGGGATACCGCTGTCCTGAGCGACATGCGCCAGGCCATTGCTTGCACCGCCAGCCACATATTCGAAGTGTGCGGTACCACCACGGATAACCGTACCCAGCGCAATCACCGCGTCATATTTACCGGTTTTTGCCAGTGCGTCAGCCGCCAGCGGCAGCTCATACGCGCCTGGAACCCAAACGACGGTAATATTTTCATCTTTAACCTGACCAATACGTTTCAGGGCGTCGATCGCACCTTCCAGCAGGCTGTCATTGATAAAGTTGTTGAAACGCGCAATGGTGATGGCGACGCGAGCGTCCGGGGTAGCAACGTTAGCTTCAATAATGTTCATATTCTTCCTTCGGATTCACTAGACCCCGCAGGGGGGCGGATTTTATCATAATAATCTGTGCGCTGCTTCCCTTTCGAACCGGGAGATCATGCGCCCACTAAATGCAGGCAAAGGTCCGGACCCACATGGCGTATTTCGTTGAATTTGAAATGGGGGGCGTCAGCCAGTTTCTCAAGGCCTGGAAGCACACATAATCCTCGGGCATTGCTTCCTAACAGTTTAGGCGCAACATAGACGATTAGCTCATCCACCACGCCGGCCTGTAATAACGCACCTGCAAGTGTTGGCCCGGCCTCAACCCAAATGCTGTTAATTTGCTGTTTGCCCAACTGCATCATCAACACCACCAGATCCAGATGCCCGTTATGTTCCGGCACCTTCAGGCTACGAACCGTTTCCGGCCAGCTGCGAGGATCGTCCTGGGTACGGACAATCCAGGTTTCTCCGGGCTGTTGCACAATGCGATGCGCCGGTGTCACCTGGTTCTGGCTATCAAGTACAATTCGGATTGGCTGACGCACATTTTCCTGCGGATAACTCGCCTGGGTTGACTCCCCCAGTTCTTCCCAACGAACGGTAAGCTGAGGGTCATCCGCCAGTACCGTGGCACTGCTGGTTAAAATGGCATGACTTTGCGCGCGCAGGCGTTGCACATCGCGACGTGCCTGCGGCGAGGTGATCCACTGGCTTTCACCACTGGCCATCGCCGTACGCCCATCAAGCGAGGCACCCAGCTTGAGCTGTACGTAAGGGAATCCGGTACGCATCCGTTTGAGAAAGCCCTTATTAAGCTGCTCAACTTCGCTCATCATCAGGCCATGGCTGACGTCAACGCCCGCCTGCTGCAAACGGTAGAGACCACGACCTGCTACCTGCGGATTGGGATCCTGCATAGCGGCAACCACACGCGTCACACCGGCGGCGATCAGCGCATCGCAGCACGGCGGCGTGCGACCATGATGGCTACAGGGTTCAAGCGTCACATAGGCCGTTGCCCCCTGCGCTTTTTCTCCCGCCATACGCAGAGCATGGACTTCGGCATGAGGCTCGCCCGCGCGATGGTGGTACCCCTCACCGACGATTTCCCCATCTTTAACAATCACACAGCCCACGTTGGGATTGGGGTGAGTAGTAAAACGTCCGCGCGCAGCAAGCTTCAGCGCTCGCGCCATGTACAATTCATCCTGCATGGCTTAGTCCTGTAGGCGAGCAATCTCTTCGCCAAATTCTTTGATATCTTCGAAGCTCCGGTAAACCGAGGCAAAGCGGATGTAAGCGACTTTATCGAGCTTTTTCAACTGCTCCATCACCAGATTGCCAATCATCTTACTCGGCACTTCACGCTCGCCTGTCGCACGCAGCTGTGATTTTATATGGTTTAACGCCATTTCGACGTCATCAGCGCTGACCGGACGTTTTTCAAGCGCTCTGAGCATGCCGCTACGCAGCTTCTCTTCATTAAAGGGTTCACGCACATCGTTGCTTTTTACAACGCGCGGCATAACAAGTTCAGCCACCTCAAAGGTGGTGAAACGTTCGTTACAGACCAGACACTGTCGGCGGCGGCGTACCGAAGAGCCCTCGCCCACAAGACGAGAGTCAATTACCTTAGTGTCTACGGCGAAACAGAATGGGCAATGCATACGGCGTCCTGTACCTTAGTGGTTCGCAGAAATCTATTTTACCCTGAACTGGCGTGACAACAAAGGCGGAGCGCTTTTGAGACAAAGGATCGATGCCTTCGTGCTCTGTGCACACTACCATTATGCTATCGCGACAATGAAGGAAGTAATCACAATGACAAGACGTTACCTAAGAATTCTCCTGGTGGGAAGCCTCTTTAGCCTCAGCGCCTGTGCACAACAAAGCGAAGTACGCCAGATGCATCAAAGCGTTAGCACGTTGAATAAAGAGATGACACAGCTCAATCAGGAAACGGTAAAAATTACGCAACAAAATATGTTGAATGCCAAATCGACCAGTGGAGCTTACCTGCTACCCGGTTCCAAAACACCTGCCCGGCTGGATAGTCAGATCGGCACGTTGCGTATGTCGCTGGTGAATATTGCGCCAAATGCGGCAGGAACGCGCCTGACACTGCGTATTCAGGGGGAATCGAATACCCCGCTCCCTGCCTTTAGCGGTACTGTAGAGTACGGACAGATTCAGGGCACCACAGACAACTACCAGGAAGTGAATGTACAGAATCAGTTGATAAACGCCCCGGCAAGTATCCTTGCCCCCAGCGACGTGGATATTTCGTTGCAGCTAAACGGACTGTCTCCTGACCAGTTAGGTTTTGTTCGCATCCACGACATCCAGCCTGTTAGTCAATAAACTTTTTGCGGAACGTTTTTGTGCGTTCCGCAACACCAACCCGCCCTATTTTGTTACTCCTATGACATAAGCGATATTTCCAGTAAAACTTGGCAACATTCATCGGAGCCAGTACAATTCGCCGCCTAAAGTACGCAAACGTGAACGCAATCGATTACGTAAATGATAGAACTGTGAAACAAGACATATTTTTGTGAACAATGATTTTTATAATAAGCTCCGAAGAAATACGAAATATTTAGAAACGCAATTTGCGCCTTTTTCACTCCCGAAAGGGATTTCAAACAGTGGCATACATATGAAAAAAACATTACTTGCAGCCGGTGCAGTGCTGGCGCTCTCCTCGTCATTTACTGTTGCAAACGCGGCAGAAAATGACAAACCGCAATATCTTTCCGACTGGTGGCATCAGAGCGTTAACGTTGTGGGTAGCTACCACACTCGCTTCGGACCGCAGCTCCGTAACGATACCTACCTGGAATACGAAGCGTTTGCCAAGAAAGATTGGTTCGACTTCTATGGTTACATGGATGCACCGGTATTCTTCGGTGGTAACACCGATGCGAAAGGTATCTGGAACCACGGCTCTCCGCTGTTCATGGAAATCGAACCCCGTTTCTCCATCGACAAACTGACCGGTACCGACCTGAGCTTCGGTCCGTTCAAAGAGTGGTATTTCGCGAACAACTACATCTACGACATGGGTCGTAACAAAGATGGCCGCCAGAGTACCTGGTACATGGGTCTGGGTACCGACATCGACACCGGCTTGCCGATGAGCCTGTCCATGAACGTGTACGCTAAGTACCAGTGGCAGAACTACGGTGCTGAGAACGAAAATGATTGGGACGGCTACCGTTTCAAAGTGAAGTACTTTGTACCGATTACCGAACTGTGGGGCGGTAACCTGAGCTACATCGGTTTTACCAACTTTGACTGGGGTTCCGATCTGGGTGATAAGAGCGCCTACGCTGAGAATGGCATTAAACAGCGTACTAACAACTCTATCGCCTCCAGCCACATTCTGGCGCTAAACTATGACCACTGGCATTATTCTGTCGTTGCCCGTTACTGGCACAACGGTGGTCAGTGGAACGATAACGCGGATCTGAACTGGATGAATGAAAACGTTCGTTCTACCGGTTGGGGTGGTTACCTGGTTGTAGGTTACAACTTCTAATCCAGTAAATTTATCAAAGACAAGCCAGCTTAACCGCTGGCTTTTTTATGGCTGATCTTCACAGCGTACCTTACGTAAAAAGTCACTTAGCGAACGATCCGCCGATTCGCGAAAATGCCTGTCGAGTGGCGTGATCTTCAGACAACGATCAACGCGAAAACAGCGATAATCGTCACGATTCTCACACCATGCAACCAGCAGCCAGTGCTCGCCCCCGAAAAATAACCCCAACGGCTGAACGTCTCGCCAGGAGAGATTCCCGGACTCATCGCGATAATGCAGCGCCAGAATCTGCTGCGCCGAAACCGCGCGATGAATAAGATCGAACGCACTACGTGAATGCGGCTGATTACCAAAATCTGGTGCGAAAATCCGCGTTTGTTCGGCCCTGCGCCGACTCTCTGGCGGCAATATCGCCAGCACTTTTTCCTGCGCGGATTCCAGCGCTTGTGAGAGTGAATCCCCGCCCCATGTTTTCAACAGCCGAATCGCTACCATCAACGCTTCTGATTCGTGATGCGTTAACATCAACGGCGGCAGATCAAACCCGGCCATTAAGCGATAGCCACTGCCCACTTCACCCTCAATGGGCACGCCGGATAAAGAGAGATCGCGGATATCGCGATAAATCGTCCGTTCAGAAACCTCAAGACGCTCTGCCAGCAGCGCCGCCGTTGTCACTCGCCTGCCACGCAGGATTTGTACAATCTGAAACAAGCGGTCGGCGCGTCGGGTCATTTTAGTCCTCTGTCCTGAAAATATTACGCGGGTTGATGTAAACCAACACGATTGCCTTCACTGTCAGTAAACAGCGCAATCGTGCCAATATCCTGCCCCAGTTCGATCGGGCCAAACACGCACTGGCCGCCCGCGGTAGCGACGCGTTCAAGCGTTGCCACTAAATCATCCGTATGCAGATAAATAATAGCGCCCTGCGCTGAAGGCGTAATACCGTCAAATTTAGCCAGCGCCCCACCAGGAGCAGGCTCCTGATACGGGAATACGGCCAGCTCAGCGCAGTCCATGTTCTCCCGGCGCAAAGAAATCTGCATCACTGGCTCATAAAAAGCGATGGCGCGATCCATTTGTACCACGGGGATTTCAAACCAGTTAATAACGTTTTTCATACATCCTCCTGCCTGTGTGAGTAGTCTCAGAAGGACTATAAGACAGGGCTACTGACAGCATACTGTCAGTAATGTGACGACAGAAAAAGATCATGGTCTGCTGCTAAATCGCAGGCAAAAAAAATCCCGACCTTACGATCGGGATTTCAGTTCTTTTGCCTGCGTTGGTTAAGGCAGAATTGACGGTTGATCCGCCCCTTCTTTCTCGACCTTCTGCTGCAGCATGTGCTCGCGCTTCATACCCAGCTTCAACGCCAGAGCCGAAGCCACATAGATAGACGATGCTGTACCGATGGACACACCGATAAGCATGGTCAGCGAGAAGCCTTCCAGTACCGGGCCACCGAACAAGAACAGCATCAGGATAACCATCAACGTGGTACCGGATGTAATCAACGTACGGTGCAGCGTCTGGGTCAATGACACGTTAAAAATTTCGTAAGGCGTACCGCGACGAATCTTGCGGAAGTTTTCACGAATACGGTCAGATACCACGATACTGTCGTTCAACGAGTAACCGATTACCGACATCAGTGATGCAACGATAGTCAGGTCAATCTCGATATGGAACAACGACAGGATCCCGAGCGTAATGATAACGTCGTGCGCCAATGCGATAACCACACCTGCCGCCAGTCGCCACTCGAAGCGGAAACCAACATAGACCAAGATGGAGATCAGCGCCGCCATCAGCGCCATCGCACCAGTTTGAGCAAGATCGGCCCCCACGCTCGGCCCAACGAATTCAATTCGCTTCACCGCCGCGTTTTGGTTGGTGGATTCGTTAATCACACTCAACACTTTGCTGCCCAACACCTGGCCGCCGTTTGCCCCTTCAGTTGGCGGCATACGCACCATAATGTCGTGGCTGCTGCCGAAGTTCTGCAGCAGCGGATCCACAAAGCCCGCTTTCTCCAGCGCATCGCGCATCACGTCCATGTCCGCTGGTTTTTCCAGCGTAATTTCAATCACCGTACCACCGGTGAAATCGAGACCCCAGTTAAACCCGCGTACGCCCATCACAATGATGGCCGCAATCAGCAGGAAACCAGAAATGCCGAAAGCCCAGTAGTCCCAGCGCATAAAGTCCCAGACTTTACGGCCGTGGTTCAATTGTTCAACAGTATATTCCTGTGCCACATCGCACTCCTCAGATTGACAGCTTTTTGACGCGCTTGCCGCCATACAACAGGTTTACGATGGCACGTGTACCGACAATCGCGGTAAACATCGACGTCGCCACACCAATACCAGTAGTAATCGCGAACCCTTTAATTGCCCCGGTGCCGACCGCGTACAGGATGATGACCTTGATCAACGTCGTAATGTTCGCATCGAAGATGGAGCTAAATGCACCCGCATAACCTTCATTGATTGCTTGCTGCACC
The DNA here is from genome assembly GCF_028069775.1 of Citrobacter sp. Igbk 17. Lineage (NCBI taxonomy): Bacteria > Pseudomonadati > Pseudomonadota > Gammaproteobacteria > Enterobacterales > Enterobacteriaceae > Citrobacter > Citrobacter sp. Igbk 17. The sequence continues at coordinate 150,031 of NZ_JANEWI010000001.1, forward strand.
GAACGTCCGTTGCTCAACTCTTCTTTGATACGTTCGTTGATCAGTACGTTAGCATCGACCGCGACGGCAAGGGTTAAGACGATCCCCGCAATACCCGGCATACTCAACGTCGCCCCCGGCAACAGTGACATAATGCCGACAATCAATACCAGGTTGGCAATCAGCGCGCTTGTCGCAATCAGACCGAACTTCTTATAGAAGAAGATCATGAACAGAATTGAAACCACCAGACCGGCCAGACACGCTTCCAGACCCTGTTTAATGTTCTGCATACCCAGGGTTGGGCCGATTGTCCTTTCTTCAACAATCTGAATCGGCGCAATCAATGCACCAGCACGTAACAGCAGGGAAAGCTGACGCGCTTCGTTCGGGTTGTTGATACCGGTAATACGGAAGCTGTTGCCCAGGCGAGACTGGATGTTGGCAATGTTAATCACCTCTTCCTGTTTCACCAGAACGGCACGACCGTTGGCATCTTTCTTACCGCTGTCTTTGTACTCCACGAACAGGGTCGCCATCGGCTTACCGATGTTGTCCTTGGTGAAGTTAGACATGATGTTACCACCTGCGCTATCCAGCGAGATGTTAACCTGCGGCTGATTGTATTCGTCCTGGCTGGAAGTGGAATCGGTGATATGGTCACCGGTCAGGATCACGCGCTTGTACAGCACTACTGGCTGACCTTCACGGGATTGTTTCACTTCCGAATCACCCGGAACGCGTCCGGATGCCGCAGCAGACTGGTCAACGTTGGTATTTACCAGACGGAATTCCAGCGTCGCGGTGGCGCCCAAAATTTCTTTCGCACGCGCAGTATCCTGGATACCAGGCAGTTCGACGACGATACGGTCAGCACCCTGACGCTGAACAACAGGTTCAGCAACACCCAACTGGTTAACACGGTTACGCAGGATGTTGATGTTCTGCTGGACCGCATATTCACGCGCTTCACTCAGGCGCGCATCGGTCATCACCGCACGCAGCGCATTGCTGCCCTGGCTGGAAATCACCAGATCCTGGTGACGCTTGCTCAGGTAAGAGATCGCTTCATCACGGGCATTTCCATCACGGAAGGTGATGCTCAGACCGTAGTTATCTTCTTTCCGAACGGTAGTATAAGGAATGCCTTTTTCACGCAGATCGCTGCGCAGGCTATCGATATTTTGTTCCTGCAATTTACCCAGTGCGGTGTCCATATCCACTTCCATCAGGAAGTGAACGCCGCCACGCAGATCAAGACCGAGTTTCATCGGTTCTGCGTGAATGGCTGCCAGCCAACGGGGTGTTGCCGGAGCAAGGTTAAGCGCCACGACGTATTGATCACCCAGCACGCCCATCAACACTTCACGTGCGCGCAGTTGGGTATCGGTGGAGTCAAAGCGCGCAAGAATAGCGCCCTCTTCCAGAGCCACAGACTTAGGTGTGATTTTATCTTCTTGTAACGTTTTCTGGACCTGGATCAGCGTTTGCTCACTGGCGGCGGCACCGCGCACGCCAGTGATTTGAACAGCCGGATCCTCACCATACAGGTTGGGAAGTGCGTAAAGCAGGCCGACGATAATAACGACGACCAGCATAATGTACTTCCACAAAGGATAACGGTTTAACACGGCAGTTCCCTTTGGGAAAACAATAAATTACAGCGCCTTCATCGTGCCTTTCGGCAGAACGGCAGCTACGAAATCACGTTTGATAACCACTTCAGTGGTGTCGTTCAGCGCGATAGCGATGTAGCCAGTTTCTGCTACTTTGGTCACGCGACCTACCAGGCCACCGTTAGTCAGCACTTCATCACCCTTGGCAATGGAGCTCATCAGGTTTTTATGTTCTTTGGTACGCTTTTGCTGTGGGCGCAGGATCATGAAGTAGAAAATCAGACCAAACACCACCAGCATCAGAATCAGAGACATCGGGCTGCCCTGCGCCGGAGCACCTGTTGCCGCTACCGCATCAGAAATAAAAAAGCTCATTCAAATTCCCTCATTATTAAAATTAATCAACGTTCAAAGGTGGAACAGGTCGACCCTGACGTTGGTAAAAATCGGTCACGAAGCTCTCTAATTTACCCTCTTCAATAGCCTTGCGTAAACCCGCCATCAAACGCTGGTAGTAGCGAAGGTTATGAATCGTGTTGAGTCGCGCGCCCAATATTTCGTTGCAACGGTCGAGATGATGCAAGTAAGCACGCGAATAATTGCGACAGGTGTAGCAATCACACTCGGCATCGAGCGGACTGGTGTCGCTTTTATGTTTCGCATTACGGATTTTTACCACGCCGTCAGTCACAAACAAATGACCATTACGGGCATTTCGCGTTGGCATCACGCAGTCAAACATATCGATACCACGACGCACGCCTTCAACCAGATCTTCTGGTTTGCCAACGCCCATCAGATAGCGAGGTTTATCTGCCGGAATTTGCGGGCAAACATGTTCCAGAATGCGGTGCATATCTGCTTTCGGCTCACCGACAGCCAAACCGCCGACAGCGTAGCCATCAAAGCCAATATCTACCAGACCTTTGACAGAGATATCACGTAAATCTTCGTAAACACTGCCCTGAATGATGCCAAAAAGCGCATTTTTGTTGCCAAGGCCATCAAAACGGTCACGGCTGCGCTTCGCCCAACGCAAAGACATCTCCATTGAGCGTTTAGCATAGTCCCAGTCAGCCGGATACGGTGTACATTCATCGAAAATCATCACGATATCGGAACCGAGATCGTATTGAATCTCCATCGACTTCTCGGGATCGAGGAAAATCGGATCGCCGTTGATCGGATTACGGAAATGCACACCCTGTTCGGTTATCTTACGGATATCGCCCAGGCTGAACACCTGGAAACCACCGGAATCAGTGAGGATCGGTCCTTTCCACTGCATGAAATCGTGCAGATCGCCGTGCAGTTTCATGATTTCCTGACCCGGGCGCAGCCACAGGTGGAAGGTGTTGCCGAGGATGATCTGTGCGCCGGTCGCTTCAACTTCTTCCGGCGTCATGCCTTTTACTGTGCCGTAAGTACCAACCGGCATAAAAGCAGGCGTTTCCACTACGCCACGATCAAAAACCAGGCGGCCGCGGCGTGCGCGACCGTCTGTGGTATCCAGTTCAAATTTCATTTTTTCTCCTGCATCAGAGAGACAGTCTGATGATTAAACTTTCCCCATGGATTCACTCCACGGAGTATAAATATTTTAACCCACTGGCGAAGGCGCAATCGGCGCAGCCAGTTTGGGGGCGACCAGCGCGCAGCCACCGGAGCGTACACGCAGTACGTGAGGATGGCGAGCACTGCCCGACATCAAAATGGCAAGTGAGATAGCCTTCTCACGGTCGCTCAGAAATAGCCTGCGGATTGTACGTGATAAACATGGCATCACCGTAACTAAAAAAGCGATATTCCGCTTTTACCGCTTCATGATAGGCGTGCATGGTGTTTTTGTAGCCAGCAAAGGCAGAAACCAGCATGATCAGCGTCGATTCCGGCAGATGGAAGTTGGTTACCAACGCGTCTATCACTTTGTATTGATAACCTGGATAGATGAAGATCTGCGTATCGCCGAAGAACGGTTCAATAAGGTCGTTTTTGGCTGCCTGCGCTGCGCTTTCCAGTGAACGCACGGAGGTAGTGCCCACGGCAATAACACGGTTACCGCGCGCTTTTGCCGCCAGCACAGCATCAACCACATCCTGCGGTACTTCCGCGTATTCCGAGTGCATGATGTGATCTTCGATAGTGTCTACACGCACCGGCTGGAATGTCCCTGCCCCCACGTGTAGCGTAACGAACGCCATCTCAATGCCTTTATCGCGCAGTTTGGCCAGCAGCGGATCGTCAAAGTGCAGACCCGCGGTCGGCGCGGCGACCGCGCCCGGTTTTTCGCTATACACGGTCTGGTACAGTTCGCGGTCAGCATCTTCATCCGGGCGATCGATATACGGCGGCAGCGGCATATGGCCGATGGCGTTGAGGATATCCAGCACGCTGCGTTCGTCGTTAAACTCAACTTCAAACAGCGCGTCATGGCGGGCGACCATCGTCGCGTTAATACTTTCGTCGTCACCCAGTAGCAGTTCAGCGCCCGGTTTTGGCGCTTTCGAGGCGCGAATATGCGCCAGAATACGTTTGTCATCCAGCATACGCTCGACCAGCACTTCAATCTTGCCGCCGCTGGTTTTACGACCAAACAGACGAGCCGGGATCACGCGGGTGTTGTTAAAGACCAGCAGATCTCCAGGGTTGAGCTTATCGAGCAAATCGGTGAAAGTACCGTGCGTCAGCGCGCCCGTCGGCCCATCCAGTGACAGCAAGCGGCAACTGCTGCGCTCAGCTTGCGGATAGTGGGCAATCAGGGATTCGGGTAATTCAAAGGTGAAATCGGTAACGCGCATGACACTGACTCAGACTAAAATAAGAGGCGGGTAGTCTAGTGCCGGGGCGTTCTCCCTGCAACCTTTACCCCTCTGGATAAACGTTTAACTATGAATTTTCTTGCACATTTGCATCTCGCTCACCTTGCCGACAGCTCGCTTTCCGGCAATCTGCTGGCCGATTTTGTCCGGGGTAATCCGGAAACGCTCTACTCGCCTGACGTGGTGGAAGGCATTTTCATGCACCGCCGAATCGACGTAATGACCGATAACCTGCCGCAGGTGCGTGAAGCCAGAGAGTGGTTTCGTAGCGAAACGCGTCGCGTCGCACCGATTACGCTGGACGTCATGTGGGATCACTTCCTGTCTCGGCACTGGTCAGAAATCTCTCCCGATTTCCCGCTGACGGATTTTGTTCGCTACGCGCACACTCAGGTTGCCACTATTCTGCCAGAATCACCGCCGCGCTTTATTAATCTGAACAATTATATGTGGTCAGAGAAATGGCTTGAGCGCTATCGCGACATGGATTTTATCCAGAACGTACTCAACGGGATGGCCAGTCGCCGTCCACGTCTCGATGCTCTGCGTGATTCATGGTACGACCTGGACACCCATTACAATGCCTTAGAAGAGCGCTTCTGGCAGTTTTACCCGCAGATGATGGAACAGGCACGCCGTAAAACGCTTTGATTGCAGCATGCGTTGTAGGGCCGGATAAGGCGAGGCCACTATCTGGCGAACATTGATAGTCAAAACCTGTCTCATTGATTGCCAGCGCCTCTTTGTCTTATTGCCAAACACTCTCTATACTGGCCCGCGTTGCGTTCCAAAAACCCCTTAACTTTGCAGGAGAATTTATATGGTACTGGTAACTCGTCAGGCTCCGGATTTCACAGCAGCTGCGGTACTGGGTAGCGGTGAGATTGTTGAAAACTTCAACTTCAAACAGCATACCAACGGTAAAACCACCGTTCTGTTCTTCTGGCCAATGGACTTCACCTTCGTTTGCCCGTCTGAACTGATCGCATTCGACAAGCGTTACGAAGAATTCCAGAAACGTGGCGTTGAAGTGGTTGGCGTTTCTTTTGACTCTGAATTTGTCCACAACGCATGGCGTAACACCCCTGTCGACAAAGGCGGCATCGGTGCAGTGAAATACGCAATGGTTGCTGACATCAAACGCGAAATCCAGAAAGCCTACGGCATCGAGCACCCGGAAGCGGGCGTTGCTCTGCGTGGTTCTTTCCTGATCGACGCTAACGGCGTTGTTCGCCATCAGGTTGTTAACGACCTGCCGCTGGGCCGTAACATCGACGAAATGCTGCGCATGGTTGACGCGCTGCAGTTCCACGAAGAGCACGGTGACGTTTGCCCGGCGCAGTGGGAAAAAGGTAAAGAAGGTATGAACGCGTCTCCGGACGGCGTAGCAAAATACCTGACCGAAAACGTTTCCAGCCTGTAATTGGCACGAATCGAAAAAAGGCCGCAAAAGCGGCCTTTTTTATTGGCACTGACCCGTCCGTTAAAACGCGAAGCAGGAGCAGCCGAGCGCACCCCAGAAGGCCCGGTCATCTGATACCGGTATCCCTGATTTACGCGCAATATCATGCTGGTGGCCATGTACACCACAACTTCCGCAGCACTGATGCATCTGCACCATCGCCCCAACCTTCGCGGCAGCTGGCGGTGCTGAGCGATAATGTCCCGGTACTTTCACAACGGGCGACCAGTCAGGGACAACCGGAATCGCTGGGGGGGCCAGCGGGGAGAAATGTCCGACCGCATAAACTACTTTGCCATCGACAATGGTCATCACTGACTCAATGCCTTTGATCTCTTCTTCCGGCACGCTGAAATAGTCTTTTGACAGCACCACCAGATCTGCCAGTTGATCCTTTTCAATACGCCCTTTCTTCCCCTGCTCGCTGGAGAACCAGGCGCTGCCGGCTGTCCACAGTTCCAGGGCAACATCTCGCGCCAGGCGGTTGTTATCATCGTACATCGCCATACCGCCAACGGTGCGTCCTGATACCAGCCAGTACAACGCTGTCCACGGGTTGTAACTTGCCACGCGCGTAGCATCGGTACCCAGACCAACCGGTACATCAGCCGCCAGCATTTTCGCCACCGGCGGCGTATGTTTCACCGCCTCTTTGCCATAGCGATCGATAAAATACTCGCCCTGGAACGCCATACGGTGCTGAACGGCAATGCCACCGCCCAGCGCTTTTACCCGCTCGATGTTGCGTTCAGTAATCGTTTCGGCGTGATCGAAGAACCAGTGCAGGCCATTGAACGGGATGTCACGGTTCACCTTCTCAAACACGTCGAGCATACGGCTGATGGACTCATCATAGGTCGCATGCAGGCGGAACGGCCAACGATGTTCCACCAGGTGGCGCACCACGCGCTCCAGTTCCTCTTCCATCCCTTCCGGTAAATCCGGACGTGGCTGCAGAAAATCTTCGAAGTCAGCCGCCGAGAAGACCAACATTTCCCCTGCCCCGTTAGCACGATAGAAGTCGGTTCCCTGCCCGGGTTTGAGCATATCCGTCCAGCGCTCAAAATCTTCCACTTCCTGCTTCGGACGCTGGGTAAACAGGTTGTAGGCAATACGCACTGTCATCTGCTGGTTAGCGTGCAGTTGCTCGATGATCTCGTAATCTTCAGGGTAGTTCTGGAAGCCGCCGCCGGCATCGATGGCGCTGGTCAGCCCCAGTCGGTTCAGCTCACGCATAAACTGGCGGGTCGAGTTAACCTGCATCTCCAACGGCAGTTTTGGCCCTTTCGCCAGCGTCGAATAGAGGATCATGGCATTCGGTTTGGCTATCAACATTCCGGTTGGATTACCATTGCCGTCACGCACAATCTCTCCCCCCGCCGGGTCCGGTGTGGCTTTGGTGTAGCCAACGGCTTTCAGCGCCGCGCGATTCAACAACGCCCGGTCGTAGAGGTGCAAAACAAATACCGGTGTATCCGGTGCAGCATCGTTCAGTTCTTCCAACGTCGGCATACGGCGTTCGGCAAACTGAAACTCGCTCCAGCCGCCAACCACCCGCACCCATTGCGGAGACGGCGTCCGATCGGCTTGCTCTTTGAGCATGCGCAGCGCATCTGCAAGCGATGGGACCCCTTCCCAGCGTAGTTCCAGGTTGTAGTTCAACCCACCGCGAATGAGGTGCAGGTGTGAATCATTTAAACCCGGGATCACAGTGTGTCCCTGCAGATCGACAATCTGCGTACCGTCGGTTGCAAAGCTCATTACCCGATCGTGACTACCCGTCGCGAGGATCTTCCCGTTGGCGATCGCCACCGCCTCTACCTGCGGGCTTTGCTTTTCGAGAGTATGAATTTTTCCGTGAGTCAGAATCAGTGTGGCAGTTTGAGACATAACAATCTCCTGAGAAACCGGTCAGGCTTTTTTCAGCCATCCGGCAAACAGACGGGTTACGATGGGCATCCACAACCAGACCACCAGCGCAACCACACAGGCATCATTAATCAGATGCAGGAGTAACGAGCCTTTCATTGAAGGCAGCAGAATACCGGTCAGCCACGGCACCAGGTTGGTACTGGGGAAAATCACCAGCAGCGTTATCAAAAACTGCTTCCAGCGTTTGGGCTGGCGTACATGGGGGGCTGGCGGAGTAAACCAGAAGGCCGCTTCGGTGCGCACTTCTGTTTTATCGCCTTCGGCCAGCAGCGGCGCAATTTCCTCGACCAGCTCCCGGCGTGTATCAGATTGAGTCCAGTTATACAGATGCTCAAGGGTGTCGAAACGGATAATGATGTTCCACAGGTTTTGTCCATCTGTGGGTCGAATGACATTCGCCCCAAGATGCCCGGGAAACTCGGCGGCCAGCGGCATGATTTTCCCCAGCCACTGCTCATAACGCTGCGCCTGGTCAGGCCGCAGGGTGTGAGTAATTACCAACGTCACATGTTTGTTCTGCGCCATGAAAGGTTCCTTGCTAAAGGGAAATTGACCTGCTTAAGCCATGAAAGCAATACACAATCATTCGTGAAACATCGAGGTGGCAAGATTGTGTAGCCCCGGTCACTTGCAGAAGTCAGTGACCAGGGTACGTAAGCTAAGCCAACAAAGAGGCAACATGAAAAATGGCGTGTATTCAGGCTTTACGTTCCGGCGCGCCATGCACCATGGTATATGCGTAATCCACACCCATACCGTAAGCACCGCTGTGTTCACGCACCAAATCCATGACGGCGTCGTAGGTTTCTTTACGTGACCAGTCACGCTGATACTCCAACAACACTTGCTGCCAGGTGACCGGAACGGCCCCTGCCTGCACCATGCGATCAATCGAACGTTCATGAGCATCCACAGACGTACCACCGGAGGTATCAGTCACGACATACACTTCATAGCCCGCTTCCAGCGCCATTAACGCCGGGAAAGTCAGGCAGACTTCGGTCCACAACGCGGAAATAATCAGTTTTTTACGCCCTGTCGCTGCTACCGCCTTAACAAAGGCTGCATCTTCCCAGGAGTTCATAGACGTACGTTCAATCGGTTTCACATCAGGATGAACGGCTAACAATTCCGGCCAGATATATCCGCTAAAACTTTTCGTTTCCACTGAAGTATAAATTACTGGAACATTGAATATTTTCCCGGCTTTGGCTAATGCAACGGTATTATTCTTCAATGTCTGGCGATCAATATTCGCCACACCAAATGACATTTGCGGTTGATGGTCAATAAAAATCAGCGTGGAGTTTTGAGGGTCAATCAGTTCCCGAATAGACATATCATACCTTCTTAATCAATAAGTTAAAAGGCAACGGTCTGTATCTGCCGTCAGCAGCAGGATCCTGAATCAGAAAGCTTGTTGAGTATAGCGGGAAATTTCTAACGAGTTATTAAAGAAAACTTACCATCCCGTGAAATTAATTATTTCACGTTGCGATATATCCCGGTCATCATCAAAAAAATACACATGACTCATCTAATTTATTCACTGGCATTGTTTTTCGTCGTTCGGTACAACAGAGGGGTTTAATTATCAGGATATTTTCTGCTTATGCGCCTCAATCTGGATGTTCTGCTGATCCTCGATGCACTCGACAAGCACGGTTCTTTTGCCGCAGCGGCCGAATCGCTATTTAAAACACCTGCAGCACTCAGCTATATGATTCAGAAGCTGGAAAGCGATCTGAACATCGAGTTGCTTGACCGTTCCGGACACCGGGCAAAATTCACCGACACCGGACGGATGATGCTGGAAAAGGGGCGTCTGCTGCTGAGTGCGGCAAAAGATCTCGAAAAGCAAGCAATACAGCTAAGTTCCGGCTGGGAAAAGGAGCTGGCAATCGCGCTCGATGACTCCTTCCCCTTTGCCACATTACTACCCATTATTGATGAATTTCATGCACTTAATAAACAAACTCGTCTCAACTTCACCCACCATACGCTGGCGGGTTCATGGGAAGAACTGACCCATAACGGGGCGGATATTATCCTCGGCGCAATTAATGAACCGCCCACATCCGCAGCCTGGTCCTACAAAATGCTCGGCACGCTGGACAATGTCTTTGTCGTCGCCCCAGGACACCCGCTGGCGAGCGTGCCTGATGACCTGACGAACGAGCAATTGTGCCTGCACCGGGCGATTGTTATCAGCGACAGCGCTCGCTTTTGCCACCCGTTACAGACTAACCTGATGGATGAACAGGCGCAGATTCGCGTCGATGATTTCCACAGTAAGGTGATGCTGCTGCGGGCGGGAATGGGCTGCGGATTTCTCCCCCGCCACATTGCCAGCCCATGGATTGCCAGCGGTGAACTGGTGGAAAAGACGGTTATCTCATTTCGTCAAAAAGACGTCGCCTATATGGCATGGCGCAATAGTAGCGAAGGACTGGCGCAGCGCTGGTGGCGAGACGCGCTGCTGGCCTGTGAGGAAATTGCGCGCTTGTATCAATGACTCATCCAGACTGAAGCCGATATTGCGGGCAGCGTCAGGATATCATCGACGAGTTGGCCCTTGCCCTCCTGGTGTTGCCATTGACTGACATTGAGCAACGGTGAGGCTGGCAGCACGACTTCACAAGCGTGACCGCGATTGATCGCCACCAACACGCGCTGGCGGTTTAGTACGCGTACAAATACCACCACGTTATCCTCGGCGTAAATCACCTGACAACCACCATGGCGTAACGTCTGGCTCTGGTGGCGTAATTTTGCCAGTCGCTGGTACAACGCCAGCAGGTTAGCGTCCTGATGTTCAGGCTGCCACGGGAACGTCTTGCGGCAAAATGGATCGTTATTCCCGTCCAGCCCCACTTCGTCACCGTAGTAAATACAGGGCACGCCAGGCCAGGTAAACAGCCACACCACCGCCAGCGGTAACCGTGCAACGTCTTTACCCAGCAGCGATTTAAAGCGGGCGGTATCGTGGCTGTCGAGTTGATTAAACATCCGCAACTGCTGCTGATGCGACAACCCCGCACGGTAGTTATCCATCCACGCCATACAGGTCTGAGCGTCAATAGATTGTGGGTCGTATGAAATATCGGTATTGGCGAGGAATCCCCAGAGGGGGAAAGTAAAGCCGCGATAGTTCATGGCGGCATCTTCCGCATCGGCCTGCAACCACTGGCGTGCATCGCCAAAATGTTCACCCACCACATACGCCTCTGGCTGGGTTTCCTTCGCCGCCAGCGTAATTCCGGCGACATGCTGTAAGTTGTTACGTGCGCCACCCGCTTCGCCCAGCATATGCACGACATCCAGTCGCCAGCCGTCCATACTCCACGGTGCTTTTAGCCAGTGGCGAACAATACTGTCTTCGCCACGATAAATTTCATTCACCAGGCTGTCAGAGGAAAAGTCCAGTTTGGGTAGGCTTGAGTACCCCAACCAGTCCAGCGCAACCCCATCATCAGAGAAATGGTACCAGTCACGCCAGGGGGAATCCGGATTATGACACGCTCCACCCGTCCCGCGATTATGCCGGTCAAACCAGGCGTGCGAGTCGCCGCTATGGTTAAAGACACCGTCCAGAATCAGCCGCATCCCCTGCCGTTGCGTGTTCTGCCGCAAGCGCAACAACGCCCGATCGCCGCCAAACTGCGGATCGACATGGCGATAATCTTCAGTATCGTATTTATGTACGCTCGGCGCGGTAAATACCGGATTCAGGTACAGCGCCGTGACCCCTAACGTCTTCAGATACGGCAGCTTTTCGCTGATGCCGTCCAAATCTCCGCCATAAAACGTCGAACCACCGGCCTGAGCCGTAAGCGGCTCGTCCCACTCGCGCCGCACGATGTCGTGTCCAGCAGCGTGGTGATAATAGACGTTATCCTGGCCCGCTTCACGCGACTGGCTGCGGGCAAAGCGATCCGGGAAAATCTGATAAAAAATCTGATCGGCTACCCACTGTGGACCATTATCCGGTACATCGACGGCAAACTGCTCCAGACGCGCAGGCGGAAAGCGGTTGAATCCCTGCGGGGTGAACCACAACTGGCGATCGAGCCACAGTAATTTAAAGCTATAGCGTCGGCGGGGCTGCCCGCGGGTAAGATCGATCGCCGCACGCCACGCGGTGACACCTGGGTGCGGTTGGCTACGCTGCTTGTGCATAGCTAGCGAAATCTCTTCGTTATCGTTTTCTGCGCGTAGCGTCACCCGCTGAGGAGGATTTTCCCCTGCCAGCCATAACGTAATCGTCAGTTGATCTTTGTTTTGCTTCACAAATGGGGCAACCGGAAGGTGCCAGGCGTTCAACATCACGTATCCCCTTTGATGATAATGACGACACCTTGCCATAGCGAAGTGCAGGATCACTCATCATCTTAACGTTTATTGGGGGAGGAGTACGGGGGAGGAGATGTTGCCGGGCGTCGACACTGTCTTACCCGGCAAACAAATTACTGTACTTCAGCCAGTTGGCGCTCGCGGCGGCGCTTGAATCCCCAGCCGACCAGCAGCAGGACAATCCACGCAAAGCCGACGTACAGCGAAATGCGGGTATCCGGATGATAGCCGATAAGCGCAATAATAAAGACCAGGAATATCAGGCCAACAACGGTCGTCGTTACCCCACCCGGTACTTTAAACTTCAGCGCGTTGACCTCTTCCGGCGGCAGACGACGACGGAAAGCAATCTGCGACAGCAGGATCATTATCCACACCCAAACCGTGGCGAACGTTGCCAAAGAGGCGATCACCAGGAAGACGTTTTCCGGCATGATGTAGTTAAGATACACCGCAAACAGCAGCGCGATAGTCATCACCATCACCGTGACCCACGGCACGCCACGACGCGACGTCTTGGCGAACATTTTCGGGGCACTGCCCTGCTCCGCCATACCGTGCAGCATACGGCCTACACCGAATACATCAGAGTTAATGGCTGACAGCGACGCAGTCAGAACCACAAAGTTGAGAATGCCCGCTGCAAAGGTAATGCCCATGTGCTGGAATGTCATAACGAACGGGCTGCCGTCGGTACCCACCTGGTTCCACGGGTAGATAGACATGATGACGAACAGCGTCCCCACATAGAACACCAGAATGCGCATGGGGACAGAATTGATGGCACGCGGAATAGATTTTTCCGGGTCTTTTGCTTCACCCGCGGTAATCCCGATAATCTCAATCCCGCCGTAGGCGAACATCACCATTTGTAGCGACATCACCATGCCGAGCCAGCCGTTACTGAAGAAGCCGCCGTTGCTCCACAGGTTATGGATACCGGTAGGCTGTCCGCCGTTGCCAATCCCCCAAATGATAATGCCGAAACCAGCAACAATCATGATGATGATGGTGGCGACTTTGAAGAACGAGAACCAGAATTCCAGCTCACCAAACACCTTCACGCTCATCAGGTTAATGGCGCAGATAATCAGCACCACGCTGAGTACCCAAATCCAGTGCGGTACGGCCGGGAACCAGACGCCCATGTAAATACCAAAGGCTGTCACGTCGGCAATGGCGACAATCAGGATTTCAAAACAGTAGGTCCAGCCGGTAATGTAGCCAGCCAACGGTCCGAGGTTTTCCTGCGCATAGCGCGAGAAAGAGCTGGCTGCGGGGTTATGGACTGACATTTCGCCCAGTGCACGCATAATAATGTACGCCGCGACGCCACCGATAATATAGGCCAACAACACGCTCGGCCCCGCCATTTTGATAGCATCGGCTGAACCGTAGAACAGCCCGGTACCAATTGCTGAACCTAATGCCATAAAGCGAATGTGCCGGGTGCTCAGCCCACGCTTTAGCTTGTTATTACTTTCCATCGATTCCTAACCTGTTAACACAATAAAAAAACCACGGGGCCATATTAATAGCCCCGTGGTTAAAACTTATTGTCAGTGATATTAGTGTGCGCTGGAGGTCACTTGTCGACCCGCTGCGCGATCCCAGATAACGGCCAGGACCACCATCACGACTGTTGGCATCAACCACGCCAGCCCTTGTTCTGCCAGCGGTAAACGCTGGGTCCAGGCTGGTAAGACATCGCCAATTGCAGAAGCTTTAATGCCATCAAGGATACCAAAAATCAGGCTGATAAACATCGCAGGTGCAATGACGCGGGAAGAATTATGCCACCATGAGCGGGTAAAGCTTAATACAACCAGTGCGATACATGGCGGATAGATAGCCGTCAGCACCGGAATAGAGATCTGAATCAGATGGCTCAGGCCCAGGTTAGAGACCACCATCGAGAAGCCGCCAAGGATAAACACCAGCGTACGATAAGACAGTGGAACATACTGTGCGAAGAACTCAGCGCACGCACAGGTCAGGCCAACCGCAGTTACCAGACAAGCGATGAAAATCAACGCCGCCAGCAGGAAACTGCCTGCACCACCGAAGGTGTGCTGAACATACGCATGCAGAATTGCCGCGCCGTTAGCAGATTGATCGACCAGCGTCGCACTGTCTGAACCCAGGCGGAACAACGCGAGGTACAGCAGCGTTAAACCCACGCCCGCCATCAGACCCGCCCAGACGGTGTAACGGGTCAACAGACGCGCTTCGGTAACGCCACGCGAACGAGCTGCGTTCACAATAACAATACCAAATACCATCGCACCCAGCGTATCCATCGTCAGATAGCCGTTCACAAAACCATTCGAGAAAGCTGCGTTTTGATAGGCTTCCATCGCATTGCTGATAGGGCCCGCTGGCCAGACAATCGCCGCCACGGAAAGCACAACCAGTGCCAGAATTTTCAACGGAGCAAGGAAGTTGCCCACGGTATCCAGCAGTTTGCCGGGATACAGTGACACCAGAATCACAATCGCGAAGTACACCACGCTGTAGATAAACAGCGGCAGCGCGGAATCACCGGTCAGCGGCGCAATCCCAACTTCGAACGAAACCGTTGCAGTACGCGGCGTGGCGAATAATGGCCCCACGGCCAGATAGCAGACGGTAGCCAGCAGCAGACCGGCAACTTTACCAATAGGCGTGCTCAGGCTGTCCACGCCGCCGCCCACTTTCGCCAGTGCGACCACGGTAAGTACCGGAAGGCCTACGGCGGTAATCAGGAAGCCAAAGGCTGCGGTCCAGACGTGTTCGCCTGCCTGCAAACCAACCATTGGGGGGAAAATAATGTTACCTGCACCAACGAACAGTGCAAATGTCATAAATCCCAGAGCGATAATATCGCGCGATTTTAACTGATGGGTCATAAAGTCTTACTGCCTGTGGATGTGGTGTTGAAAACGTTTAATTTTCTGCCTTTCCCTGCGGGATGATACAGCGGCATTTTTAAGCAATTCCAGCGGGAAATTCTCCCTGCCTGGCGCGGCGAAGAATAGTTTTTCGATTTACCGCGTAAATGCAGTCGGTATGACAGCATTTGATGCGCAATTTAAACGCTTATAACGTTTTAAAGCAAGGTGGGATCTAAAAACCAGAACAATATAGCGATATGAAAAATTGAGCTAGCACAAAACACCATTCCCGGGAAAAAGACATGGGTAATCATGCGAACAAAAAACAATCAAACGTCGTAAAATTCAGGATCTATTTATTGACTGCAACAAAAAAAGCCAGCTTGCGCTGGCTTTTGGAAAGATAAGCTTACGAATACGTTTCAACCGTTATTTTTGGCAATTAAACGTTCCGCGAGCACAAAACTAAATCGTGTCCCTTTGCCTGGGGTGCTGTCGATATTCAAACGGCTGTCGTGATGATGCAGGGCATGCTTCACAATCGCCAGTCCTAATCCGCTCCCCCCCGTTTGTCGGGATCGTGCTTTATCTACACGATAAAAACGCTCAGTCAGACGTGGAATATGCTCAGCAGCAATCCCCGGACCGTTATCTTCCACGCTAAACTCCGCTCCCGACGCCACATGCTGCCAGCGTACGGTAATATGCGTTCCCGCAGGCGTGTGATTCACTGCGTTATACACGAGGTTTGAGATTGCGCTACGCAGTTGTTCTTCGTTGCCCCGCACATTCAGTTGGCTATCAACGTCAAAAGTAAACGTGTGTTTATGCTGGCTCAGCGTCTGTGCTTCGTGTTCAACCACGCGCAGCATCATCGGCACATCCACCTTTTCATTGAGCATCATCGCCGGTGCGGCTTCAATTTTCGACAGTGTCAGCAACTGCTTCACCAGCCCTTCCATACGGTAGGTTTGCTCACGCATGGTATGCAGCGCTTTTTCTCGCGTCGTCCCTTCCAGCGGATGCTCCTGCATCATCTCCAGATAACCTTGCAACACCGTCAGCGGCGTGCGCAGCTCATGGCTGGCGTTGGCGAAAAAGTTACGTCGGGAACCTTCCAACTGGTGCATCTGCGTAACATCACGCGCCACCATCAGCAATTGCTTATCGGTGTAGGGCATTACACGAATTTCCAGATGCCGTCCGGTGTTGAGTACCAGATTAATTGGCCGACTAAAGTCGCGTGTTTTCAGATACAGCGTAAATTCCGGATAGCGCAGCAGGTTAAGAATGTTTTGCCCGCTATCATCCGGCCAGCGTAACCCTAAAACCTGCTGTGCCAGTCCGTTACACCAGAAAATCCCGCCTTCTTCAGTGGTCAGTACCACTGCGTCGGGCAGAGATTCGGCACCGCTGCGAAAGCGTTTAATGAGGTTGCCCAATTCGCGACGGCGCTTTTTGTTACGCAACTGCATTTGATGCAGGCCGTAGAGCAGTGGCTCCCAACTGCCACGACCCGGTGGAGGCGTCATACTCCTGTCGACCCACAGCCACCAGGACAAACGCAATAAATTCCAGAAATGCCAAATAAGCAGGCCCGTTACCGACGCCAGTAAAAACCAGGGTAGATAACCAAAAAAAGCGCTAAGGATAAAAGCCGGTATGCAGCAGAGGATCAGCTCCAGTACCAGCCTTTTCCATGACAATCGTTCAAGCAAACGTCTTACTCCATTTACAGCCTAATCCCTCAGGCTCTTATTACCTGCAGTCAGAAGCGGGTCGAAAAGCGATATCCCGTCCCGCGTACCGTCTGCACCATACGATCGTGTCCGCTATGCTCCAGCGCTTTACGCAACCGGCGAATATGCACATCGACCGTCCGGTCCTCTACATATACGTTGGTTCCCCACACATGATTGAGTAATTGCTCGCGGCTGTAGACACGCTCAGGATGAGTCATAAAGAAATGGAGCAATTTGAATTCGGTAGGCCCCATATCCAGCGGGTCCTCACCGGTCATCACACGGTGCGAGGTAGGGTCAAGACTCAGCCCTTGCATCTCGATAACCTCTTCCACCGCCATGGGGGAAATACGTCGTAAGACGGCTTTAATACGCGCCACCAGCTCCTTCGGAGAGAACGGCTTAGTAATATAGTCATCCGCGCCGGTTTCCAGACCCCGCACACGGTCTTCTTCTTCACCGCGCGCCGTCAGCATCATCACGGGGATATCCCTCGTCATCGCTTCCCGCTTGAGGTGTTTAATAAACTGTAGACCCGAGCCACCGGGAAGCATCCAGTCAAGCAGGACGAGATCCGGCCAGGGTTCATTAAGTTGGTTCACAGCACTGTCATAGTCTTCGGCTTCTACGGGTTGAAAACCGTTTTGCTCGAGCACGAAGCAGACCATTTCACGAATTGGAGCTTCATCTTCTACGACCAGAATACGTCTCGCCATGATTTGCCCTGTTTATAATTAAATCGTTTGCCATCAATACCGTGGCATTATGCGTCACTTTTATGACAGATTTATGAAAAGATAGTCCAGGTTTAACGCAGCCAGGCGAATTATGACAGCCCGGAAACAAGATATTACCGCCCTTGCAAGGTTATAATCTCCGCCATCGTTTTTTGTCATGGAACTCTTATGCGCATCCTCCACACGTCTGACTGGCATCTGGGCCAAAATTTCTACAGCAAGAGCCGCGCCGCTGAACACCAGGCCTTTCTCGACTGGCTGCTGGAAACGGCACAATCCCATCAGGTGGATGCCATTATTGTGGCAGGTGATATTTTTGATACCGGTTCACCGCCAAGCTACGCCCGCGAGCTGTATAACCGTTTTGTTGTCAATCTACAGCAAACGGGCTGTCATCTGGTCGTGCTGGCAGGAAACCATGACTCCGTTGCCACACTCAATGAATCCCGCGATATTCTGGCGTTCCTCAACACCACCGTTGTGGCCAGCGCGGGCCACACGCCGCAAGTGCTCCCTCAACGCGACGGCACGCCGGGCGCGATCCTCTGTCCGGTTCCTTTTTTACGTCCACGTGACATCATTACCAGCCAGGCGGGGCTAACCGGTCACGAAAAACAGCAGCATTTATTAGGTGCAATCACCGACTATTACCAACAGCAATATCAGGACGCCTGCGCGCTGCGTGGCGAGCAGAATCTGCCGATTATTGCGACAGGGCATCTGACCACCGTCGGCGCCAGTAAAAGTGACGCCGTACGTGATATTTATATTGGGACGCTGGATGCTTTTCCGGCACAAAACTTCCCACCAGCGGATTACATCGCGCTGGGACATATTCACCGGGCACAGGTCATCGGCGGTACAGAACATATTCGCTATTGTGGCTCGCCAATTGCACTCAGTTTTGACGAGTGCGGCAAAAGCAAATGTGTCCACCTGGTGAGCTTTGAAAACGGTAAGCTGAGCACCGTTGAAAACCTCATCGTGCCAGTAACCCAACAGCTTGCCGTGTTGAAAGGCGATTTAGCGACGATTAGCGCACAGCTGGAACAATGGCGTGGCACGCATCATGAACCGCCGGTGTGGCTAGATATAGAAATCGCGACCGATGACTATCTGCACGATATGCAGCGCAAAATCCAGGCCCTGACCGAAGACTTACCGGTAGAAGTCTTATTGGTGCGGCGTAGTCGTGAACAACGCGAGCGCATCATGGCCAATGAACGGCGCGAAACGTTGAGTGAATTGAGCGTGACGGAGGTGTTTGACCGCCGTCTGGCACTGGAAGAACTCGACGATCCACAGCGTGAGCGTCTGAATCACCTGTTTAGCAGAACCTTACACACGTTCGCCGGGGAGACCGAAGCATGAAAATTCTCAGCCTGCGTCTAAAAAACCTCAACTCCCTGAAAGGGGAATGGAAAGTTGATTTCACGGCAGAGCCTTTTGCCAGCAACGGGCTATTTGCCATCACCGGTCCAACCGGTGCCGGGAAGACCACCCTGCTGGACGCGATTTGCCTCGCGCTGTACCACGAAACACCACGACTCAATACCGTCTCGCAGTCGCAAAATGACCTGATGACCCGCGACACGGCGGAATGTCTGGCCGAAGTTGAATTCGAAGTCAGAGGCGAAGCCTATCGCGCATTCTGGAGTCAGAACCGCGCGCGCAATCAACCGGAAGGTAACCTGCAGGTTCCGCGTGTCGAACTGGCTCGCTGCGCGGATGGCAAAATTCTCGCCGATAAAGTTAAAGACAAGCTGGAAATGACCGCCGAACTTACTGGTCTGGACTACGGACGCTTTACCCGTTCTATGCTGCTGTCTCAGGGGCAGTTCGCTGCTTTTCTCAATGCAAAACCGAAAGAACGCGCCGAGCTACTGGAAGAACTGACGGGGACCGAGATTTATGGACAAATCTCCGCCATGGTGTTCGAAAAACATAAAGCGGCGCGCACAGAGCTGGAAAAGCTACAGGCGCAGGCCAGCGGTGTAGCCTTGCTCGCCGCAGAGCAGGTGCAGTCCCTGACAGAAAGTTTGCAGGTACTTACTGACGAAGAAAAACAGCATCTTACCCGTCAGCAAATTCAGCAACAGCATCTCAATTGGCTCATCCGACAAAATGAGCTTCAGGCAGAAATAAGCCGCCACCAGCAAGCCTTACAGACCGCAAAAGAGGCGCAAGAAAAAGCGCAACCGCAGTTGGCGACACTTAGCCTGGCACATCCCGCCAGAGCGTTGCGTCCGCACTGGGAGCGAATTCAGGAACAATCCGCCACGCTCAGCCGAACACGACAGAATATTCAGGAAGTGAATGCTCGCTTACAAAGCAGCTTAGCGCTGCGTGGGCGCATCCGTCAGCAGGCACAAAAACAGTCGGCGACCCTGCTCACCGAACAGCAGACGCTAACCGACTGGCTGAACGAACATGACCGTTTCCGCTTATGGAGCAGCGAACTGGCGGGATGGAAAGCGCTATTGGCACAGCAATCTGACGCTAACGAGCAGTTACGTCAGTGGCAAAAACTCCGCGACAGCGATGTGCGCAAGCTGGATGCACTGCCGCTTCCCTCGCTGGCCCTTAGCGCGCAAGAGGTCACGGTAGCGCTGGCGCAGCACTCACAGTTGCGCCCAATACGCCAGCAACTGAGCAATCTGCATGGACAAATTGCGCCGAAACAAAAACAGCTGGTACAGCTACGCACCACAATTCAGCAGCGCCAGCAGGAGCAAGCGCAACGCAACGCGGCCCTGGCCGAAAAACGTCAGCGTTATAAAGATAAAAATCAGCATCTGACTGATGTAAAAACGCTCTGCGAGCAGGAAGCACGGATTAAAGATCTGGAAAGCCAGCGTGCTTTACTGCAATCCGGACAGCCTTGTCCGCTTTGCGGCTCCACCGCGCATCCGGCGATTGAGCGCTATCAAACGCTCGAACTGAGCGTGAATCAGACCCGGCGTGAAGCCCTGGAAAAAGAGGTCAAAACGCTGGCCGATGAGGGGTCAACGCTACGCGGACAGCTCGACGCGATAACCCAACAGCTACAGCGCGATGAACGCGAGGTACAGACGCTTTCTCAGGAGGAGCAAGCACTTACTCAAGAGTGGCAGGCGCTGACTACCCATCTGAACATAACGTTACAACCGCAGGATGATATCGCCCCCTGGCTTGCAGCCCAGGAGGAACACGAACAACAGCTTCACCAGTTGAGCCTGCGTCATGCCCTGCAGGCACAAATTACTGCGCATTCCGAACAGATAATCCAGCTTCAGCAGCATATTGAACAGCGGCAGACGACGCTTCTGGCTGAATTAGCCCGCTACGGTCTGTCACTTCCTGCCGATGACGAGATCACCGCCTGGCTTAACGCACGTGCGGGCGAAGCGCAGGTGTGGCAACGTCGCCAGAATGAGCTGACCGAGCTCCAGGCGAAAATGGCACAGCTTGTACCATTGCTGGAAACATTGCCCGAAACCGGCACAAATGAAGAAACAACAGAAAGCCTGGCGCTGGAAAACTGGCGGCAGGTGCACGATGACTGCCTCTCATTACAGGGCCAGTGGCAGTCGCTGCAACAACAGGAAGCACAGGAAGCTCAACGCGCAGCAGAAATTCAGGCACAGTTTGATAGCGCATTGCAGGCCAGTGTTTTTGACGATCGCGACGCCTTCCTTGCCGCCCTGCTGGATGAAGAAGCATTTAACCATCTTGAGCAGCTTAAGCAGTCGCTGGAAGGCCAGCTACAACAAGCGCAAACGCTGCTTAACCAGGCTCAGCAGGCGCTGGCAACGCATCAGCAGCAACCGCCTGTCGGCGCGGATCTCACACTCACCGTGGACTATCTTCGCGATGCACTGGCACAGCTCACGCAACAACTGCGGGACAACACTACGCGCCAGGGCGAAATTCGCCAGCAGCTCAGGCAGGATGCCGAAAACCGCCAGCAGCAGCAGACCCTGATGCAAGAGATTGAAAAGGCCTCACTGCAGGTCGAAGACTGGGGCTACCTGAATGCGCTGATCGGCTCGAAAGAAGGTGATAAATTCCGCAAATTTGCGCAGGGACTGACGCTGGATAACCTGGTCTGGTTGGCCAACAATCAGCTGACCCGCCTGCACGGTCGCTATCTGTTGCAACGCAAGGCCAGTGAGGCGCTGGAACTCGAAGTGGTGGATACCTGGCAGGCCGATGCCGTGCGTGATACCCGCACGCTCTCCGGCGGCGAAAGCTTCCTCGTGAGCCTGGCGCTGGCGCTGGCGCTGTCCGACCTGGTCAGTCACAAAACACGCATTGACTCTCTGTTCCTCGATGAAGGTTTCGGCACGCTGGACAGCGAAACGCTGGATACCGCCCTCGACGCGCTGGATGCCCTGAACGCCACCGGCAAGACCATTGGCGTCATCAGTCACGTCGAAGCGATGAAAGAACGGATTCCGGTGCAGATCAAGGTTAAAAAAATCAACGGATTAGGTTACAGCAAACTCGATAAGATGTTTGCGGTGGAGTAATCAACCAACGGATGTGGATTCACGGGCCGGATATGCGTAAGCATCATCCGGCATAATACATAGCACGATCGTGAATACACAAAGACGGATATGAAATGGCAATCCCTTTTTCTTATCCGCAAGCTATCCCTTTATTGGCGGCGAGCATTCGACGCTGTGGCGCACATCCTGCGTCTTTATTGTTGGCAGGTAGTATGAAAAAAGTCATTTTCTCTTTAGCTCTCGGGACGTTTGGGCTGGGCATGGCCGAGTTTGGCATTATGGGCGTCTTAACCGAACTGGCGCGTGACGTGGGCATTTCCATTCCCGATGCTGGCCATATGATTTCGTTTTACGCCTTTGGCGTTGTCATCGGCGCCCCCATTATTGCCGTGTTTTCCAATCGTTTTTCGCTCAAGCATATTCTGCTGTTTCTGGTCACGCTGTGTGTGGTCGGTAACGCCATCTTCACCCTCTCTTCCAGCTATTTTATGCTGGCGGTAGGTCGGCTGGTCTCCGGGTTTCCACACGGGGCATTTTTTGGCGTCGGCGCGATTATCCTGTCAAAGCTGGCGCGTCCTGGTAAAGTCACCGCTGCCGTAGCGGGTATGATTTCCGGCATGACCGTCGCCAATCTGATTGGCATTCCCGTTGGCACCTGGCTGAGTCAGACGTTTAGCTGGCGCTACACGTTCCTGCTGATTGCCGTGTTTAACATCGCCGTTATTCTGTCGGTTATGTTTTGGGTACCCAACCTCCGCGACGAAGCAAAAGGCAGGCTACGCGAGCAATTTCACTTTCTGAAAAGTCCCGCACCGTGGCTCATTTTCTCCGCCACCATGTTTGGGAACGCCGGTGTTTTTGCCTGGTTCAGCTACGTAAAACCCTACATGATGTACATCTCTGGTTTCTCCGAAACGCTGATGACTTTCATCATGATGCTGGTTGGGCTGGGGATGGTGTTGGGCAACTTGCTGAGCGGACGACTGTCTGGTCGCTACACGCCGCTACGCATTGCGGTAGTAACCGATTTTGTGATTGTAGTGGCCCTGCTGCTGCTGTTTGCATTCGGCGGCATCAAAGCCGCCTCGCTGACGTTTGCCTTTATTTGCTGTGCAGGGCTATTTGCGCTATCAGCACCGCTGCAAATTTTACTGCTGCAAAACGCAAAGGGCGGTGAACTGCTGGGCGCGGCCGGAGGGCAAATGGCCTTTAATCTGGGTAGCGCTATTGGCGCTTACTTCGGCGGCTTAATGTTGACGCTGGGCTTTGCCTACAACTACGTCACGATCCCTGCGGCGCTACTGTCTTTTTCCGCGATGTCATCACTGCTGATCTATGGTCGTCTGAAGCGCGGTGTGCAACAGGTTGCACCCGCGACGTAAACGTTTATGCCTGCGGCCACAGCCAGGCCGCGCCGCGCACACCACTGGAGTCACCGTGTAACGCCTTGCGCAGAGGCGTTTCACACTCACCGCCAAAAACAAACTGCTTAATCAGTGACGGAACGTTTTGGTACAGCCTGTCGACATTGCTCATTCCCCCGCCCAGCACAATGACATCCGGGTCGAGAATATTCACCACATGCGCTAGCGATTTCGCCAGGCGTAATTCGTACCGACTCAGCGCCTGTTCCGCCAGCGCATCCTGTTCGTTTACCAGACGGATAATGTCACTGCCTGTTAGCGGATTTCCGCTCAGGCGATGATAATCAGTGGCAAAACCCGTCCCTGAGATAAAGGTTTCGATGCAGCCTTGTTTACCGCAATAGCAAGGCACCTCTTGTCGATAGCGCAACTCATCATCATCCATCCACGGCAGTGGATTATGCCCCCACTCGCCCGCCGTGCCATTACCACCGGTATGTACCCGGCCATTGAGCGCCACACCGGAACCACAGCCGGTACCAATTATCACCGCAAACACGGTCTGCGCTCCCGCGGCTGCGCCATCGACCGCTTCAGACACCGCCAGGCAGTTAGCATCGTTTGCCAGGCGGACCTCACGGTTCAGTCGCGTACTCAGGTCTTTGTCAAAGGGTTGTCCATTGAGCCAGGTTGAGTTGGCATTTTTCACCACCCCGGTATAAGGCGAAATTGAACCGGGAATGCCCATCCCCACGGTGCCCGTCTTCCCGGTAGCTTTTTCCGCCATCTCCACCAGCGCGGCGATGGTTTCTATGGTTTGTCGATAATCATCACGCGGCGTCGGCAGGCGATAGCGAAAAAGCTGCTCACCCGCATCGCCAAGCGCGATAACTTCCGTTTTCGTACCGCCTAAATCGATACCTATACGCACGGTTTACTCCTCTTCCCGATTAACAATGCAAGCATAGCGACAATTCGCTATCATGCCCGCTGGATTTAACGACAAGGCCGTGGAAATTATCATGCTGTGGTTCAAAAATTTAATGGTTTACCGTCTTAGCCGCGATGTTTCTTTGCGTGCCGAAGAGATGGAAAAACAGCTGGCATCAATGACGTTCACCCCTTGCGGTAGCCAGGATATGGCAAAAATGGGCTGGGTGCCGCCGATGGGATCGCACAGCGATGCATTAACGCATACCGCCAATGGCCAAATTATTATCTGCGCCCGCAAAGAAGAAAAAATTCTGCCGTCGCCGGTTATTAAACAGGCGCTGGAAGCAAAAATAGCCAAACTGGAAGCTGAGCAGGGTCGCAAGCTCAAAAAGACCGAAAAAGACTCGCTGAAAGATGAAGTGTTGCACTCATTGCTGCCGCGCGCCTTTAGCCGCTTCAGCCAGACAATGATGTGGATCGACACCGTCAATGACCTGATCATTGTCGACTGTGCCAGCGCAAAGAAAGCAGAGGACACGCTGGCACTGCTGCGTAAAAGCCTCGGTTCACTGCCGGTTGTCCCGTTGACGATGGAAAACCCAATCGAACTGACGCTGACCGAATGGGTCCGTTCCGGCACGACGGCGCAAGGTTTCCAGTTACTGGATGAAGCCGAACTGAAAGCGATGCTGGAAGATGGTGGCGTGATCCGTGCGAAGAAACAGGATCTGGTTTGCGATGAAATTGCCGTACACATCGAAGCAGGCAAACTGGTCACCAAGCTGGCGCTCGACTGGCAGCAGCGTATTCAGTTTGTCATGTGCGACGACGGTTCCATTAAGCGTCTGAAGTTCAGCGATGAACTGCGCGATCAAAATGAAGACATCGACCGTGAAGACTATGCTCAACGTTTTGATGCCGATTTCATCCTGATGACGGGTGAACTGGCCGCGTTGATTAAAAGCCTGGTGGAAGGATTAGGCGGCGAAGCACAGCGCTAAGTGACGTCGTATTGCCTGAGGTCACCCCTTACGACTTATCTGGCCTACAATAGGCGTAGGCCAGATAAGTGAGTACTATCAGGCACTAAACAATTACAAATAGCGGCAAAGATAGGATGTTGGCTCTGCCACTTGCAGATGAAATTCGCTGTTGCCCGGTACGTTAAACACGTCCCCTGCGGCATACACTTTCCACTCTGTTTCCCCCGGCAGTAACACATTTAACGCACCGCTTACCACCGTCATCTCTTCAGGTGCCGCCGTACCAAAGGTGTATTCACCTTCCGCCATAACGCCAACGCTGGCGCGGCCAGTACTGCTGCTGGTAAAACCAATCGATTTTACTTTGCCGGAAAAGTATTCATTACTTTGAAGCATACAACTGGCCCTATCTCGTGATTAAGTTGATAACCAATATAGGGGCCTGACGTTGTAGCTGTCACGCAAAATTAAGCGAGCAACTCGGATGCCAGTCGGGCAATCAGTACGTTAGACAGAAGAACCGGGACATCCAGCGACTTTTGCAGTAAATCACGATGGCGTTGGTTAAAACCCAAACAATCCAGCATGATCACATCCGCGCCTTGCTCAAGCAGATCTTTTCCGGCATCAATCAGCTGTTGTTCAGAACCGTGAATCGGGTTTGCCACGGCATAGACGGGGGGCGTCTGTAGCACCTGCCATTTTTGTTCCTGGGCATGGAGCAATTCGGCGACCGGCACAATCACCCCAACCTGATGCCCTTCCACAATGGAGGCCACCAGGGGAGGAATAATTCGTAAAGGCTCCAGCAGGATACTATTGCGGGCCGTCAGGCGGGAAATTGAGGCCGTGCTCATCAGCAAAATAACGTCAAACCCCTGGTTATCCAGCACTTCAACAATACTTTGCAAATCGCGCTCGACTTTCTGGCGCGAGACATGAGCCAGTTGATGGTCGCTCAGCAGCGTCAATAACGACTCGTCGCCGGGCGATACTGCATACTCAGCCATCACATCTTCTCGCCGCATCTGTCCCAGCAGGCTGTGGTGAGTAATGTGTTGTTCATCGATATATTCCGTCAGGAGCGGTAACACCTCACAGATCGGCACAACACCAATCGTGAGGATAGCCAACGACGTACTCATTTGTTGCTCCACCGTCTTCTTACTTTGCCGTGAATTTCCGGACAAATGCCGGGTGCTGACCTGCGCTACAAATGCTCAAAAGCGTAGCAGCAGATCGGCGATGCATAGTGTAAAGATTCCAAATCATTCCAGTACTATATTGTTATCGCTTAATTTTCACTTTCCGCGGTATACCGGGAGGTTCGAAAATTGTGATACAGGCACGCTCTGGCAGAGGACAGATAATTTGTCTGCGCGCCTGGGATAGCGTGGAAAGGTCGGTCTATATCGGGCAGCCCTTAACAATAAGCTCCGCCCTGTAGCCGTGACCGGGCTTGCGACAGTATCGCAAGAATATCGGCCACAACCTGCGAAGGTTCATTCGTCGCATCAACAATATAATGCGCCGCTTCACGATACAGCGCATCGCGCTGCTCAAGAACTTCCTGCACTTCTTCGGTTAATGGCTTGCCGGTTAACGTCGGGCGCAATCCTTCCTCAGGCGCCACTTCCAGGCGGTTTACCAGTACCGATACCGGTGCGTTTAAATAGATGACCATGCCGTGACTACGCATGTAGTGACGATTATATTCAGTAAGAATAATACCGCCGCCAGTCGCCACGACGGTTGAGGGGGCCGTAACGGCCTGCAAGGCGGTCGTTTCCTGGGCACGAAAACCTTCCCATCCTTCTCTTTCAACAATTTCAGCCACGGTCATCTGCACGTGTGATTGCAACCAGCGATCGGTATCAACGAACTGAAAGTCGATGGCTTTCGCCAGCGCCATACCGGTTGTCGTTTTACCACACCCCCGGGGGCCAACAAGATAAAGCGGTTGTGTCATCACAGAAGTTCCCCAGAGAACCGCAGATAAGCGGGATCTGATGCTGTTAAAGTTATAATCATACCATCAAACTAGTACATCGCCAAAGTGTAAAGAATAAATTCCAATAAGGCGATAAAATCGATTAAACCCTACTATAACAAGAATTCACAACGAAGAAAGTGTAAAAAATAAATTACAGTTGTTATTTTCTACGTTGAACTTCCAGCCACCACTTGTCCAGTTCAGCCGCAAAATGTTGCCTGTCACGCGGCGAAAGGCTGTCAGGCCCTCCGGTCTGGATCCCGCTGGCGCGCAGCGTATCCATAAAATCACGCATCGTCAGGCGTTCACGAATCGTCGCCTCGGTATAGCGTTCACCGCGTGGGTTGAGTGCCGCAGCGCCTTTTTCAATGACTTCAGAGGCCAGCGGAATATCCGCCGTGACAACCAAGTCTCCCGCGCTGCACTGGCGCACAATTTCGTTATCGGCGACATCAAACCCGGCCGGAACACGTAAGGTGCGGATAAAACGCGAAGGCGGAACGCGCAAACTCTGATTGGCGACCAAAATGAGCGGCATCTGCATTCGCTCGGAAGCCCGATATAAAATGTCTTTAATCACATTCGGACACGCATCCGCATCCACCCAAATCGTCATAACACCTCCAGACACATGTGCAATTGCACATTGTCTCGTGCTTTTACTTTCAGGCAAAGCGCTGTTTCTCCTTCTGAACGCCTTCATTCCGCGCTAAGCTTAGCTTTCCCAGATTTACCCTAAATAATTCAAGTGAATTGAAGAATAACGGGTATAAAACAATGAATATCACGCATAGGGAGTGACAAGATGGACAAGAAAATTGGTTTTATCGGCTGCGGTAATATGGGTAAAGCGATTCTTGGCGGCCTGATCGCCAGCGGCCAGGTACTCCCCGGACAAATCTGGGTCTATACCCCCT
Organism: Citrobacter sp. Igbk 17; assembly: GCF_028069775.1. Classification (NCBI taxonomy): domain Bacteria; kingdom Pseudomonadati; phylum Pseudomonadota; class Gammaproteobacteria; order Enterobacterales; family Enterobacteriaceae; genus Citrobacter; species Citrobacter sp. Igbk 17. Next base: position 178,227 of record NZ_JANEWI010000001.1, read on the forward strand.
CTCCCGATAAAGTCGCAGCACTGCACGATCAGTACGGCATAAATGCGGCGCAGTCTGCGCAAGAAGTCGCGCAAATCGCAGATATTGTCTTTGGCGCCGTGAAGCCAGGTATCATGATTAAGGTGCTGAGTGAAATCACCTCCAGCCTGAACAAAGATTCTCTGGTGGTATCCATCGCGGCGGGCGTCACCCTCGATCAGCTCGCCCGCGCACTGGGTCATGACCGTAAAATTATCCGCGCAATGCCTAACACGCCGTCACTGGTCAATGCAGGAATGACGTCCGTCACCCCAAATGCGCTGGTAACACCGGAAGATACTGCTGATGTGTTGAATATTTTCCGCTGCTTTGGCGAAGCCGAAGTCATCGCAGAATCGATGATTCACCCGGTCGTTGGCGTCAGCGGTTCAGCCCCGGCATATGTGTTTATGTTTATCGAAGCCATGGCGGATGCCGCCGTTCAGGGCGGCATGCCACGCGCACAAGCCTATAAATTCGCGGCACAGGCGGTCATGGGCTCGGCGAAGATGGTACTGGAAACGGGTAAACATCCCGGAGAACTGAAAGATATGGTGTGCTCGCCTGGCGGGACCACCATTGAGGCAGTGCGCGTCCTCGAAGAACGCGGCTTCCGTTCGTCAGTCATCGAAGCGATGGTTAAGTGCATGGAACAATCAGAGAAACTCAGCAAATCCTGAGTGCAAGTCGGACGTCAGGCCGCCGCTTCAGTACGGTTACGTCCGGCATTCTTTGCTTTGTAAAGCGCCATATCCGCTGACTTCAACCATTCCCGATAGTGCTCTGTTTCAGAAGTCAGCGGAGCAACACCGACGCTAATCCGCAGGGCTACTTGCGGAGCACAGGACAAGCGTAACTGGCTAAGTCTTTCATGGACGCGCGACATCGCCGCGATTGCGCTGGCTGCAGGTGTACCGCACATAATTACCGCAAACTCATCACCACCAAAACGCCCAATCACATCACTGCCGCGCAGCGTCATTTGCAACTGACGCGTCAGCGCAACAATCGCCTGATCCCCAACGTCATGACCCCAGGTATCATTGATGCTCTTAAAATGGTCGATATCGATAATAAGCAGCGTGGCATCACGTTGCTGACGACGGCAATTATCAAATTCATTGCGCAGCAGTAGCTCCCAATGGCGCCGGTTATAAACTCCGGTCATTCCATCCCGCGTACTCATTACCTGCAGGCGGCGTTTATGCTCCGCCAATTTGATCACCGTCTGGTAGCTAACCCAGGCAAACAGTAGCGGATAAATCACCAGTACCGGCAGCGACAACAGCACGCTCAGTTGCGTACTGCTAAACACGACCGGAATATCCGTTAACTGTAGCGTCACCAGGCATGAAACCACCATCAACACGACGCCAGCGATGAATAATCGCACCCCACCTGCGCCCATCAGGTTGATGCAGATAATCATCAACAGCGCCGTGGATGGCAGCAGGTTTACCCCCATGATCCCCATCCACATGCCAGCGAGGATCGCATCGGCTTTAATATTCGTAAATTCACTGTACAGCGGATCTTCCGCTTTGCTCGCCAACTGCCACGCCAGGTGTGGCCAGACAAACGCCCATCCCACCAGTAATAGCCACCAACCTCCGGTTATGGGTTGCGAGACTAATACCGACGCGATGGGGAAAAACATTCCCCCTAGCCCGACTGCGCGAGGCAGTCTTATCCGTCGGGCAAATCGCAGACCGGAACGTTGGTGGTCGTTTTGATGAAGCGATATAAATGCTTCATTCGGTACGGCCTTCTTTTGATAAAAGTTTTCATCATTCATCGTATTTGGGAATATTCTGAAACAAATTTCCCAAATTATAGAAAGGGGTCTGACGGCGGAAGTATGATATTTCGGGTGAGCGATTTTATCCGCTCACCCGTATGTATTACGCAGCTTTTTTCAGGCAAGCGCTCATAAATTTTTTACGATCGTCGCCTTTCAGCGACTGCTCTGTTGCCTGAACGTTGCATTCACGCATTTTCTGCTGCTGCGGCGTCAGACTCTTTTCATCAGGCGCAGACTTACTGTTTTTCAGGCAATCACTCATATATGTCTTCCGGGCATCCCCTTTTAAGGTCTGCGCCGTCGCCTGCTGGTTGCAGGTGGTCATACGCTGTTGTTGCGGGGTTAACGTCTTCTCGGCAGCGCCGACGGTAGTTAAGAAAACCAGGCCAAATAATAGGGTAACGAGCAATGTTATTTTCATAGCACCATCCTGTTGTGAGTATTCACTCTACACGTCACCTTTCAAGCGACCTCGATGTTGGCTGCTTGAAGGATGACGTGTAGTAAGTCTGGTTGCTGACGCAGAAATAGCCACCTCATTTTTAAAATTAAGTGACCAAATAGCAGGTTACTTCAGCCCTAACGCCGCTTTCATGGTGTAAAACAGGTCGGTCTGGTCGGTCAGGCCAACCACATTCGCCGCATGCGGGCCATAGGCAGCAATACGCAGTTGGCTGCCAGTATGCTCCTGTGATTCCTCTTCCGAGTTACCATAGCTGATAACCATCACCGCGCCATCTTTGGTATTCAGCGCCTGAGTCAGGCCTGGGGCTTTGGTGTCTGGCGCAACAATCTGGCTGGCATGCGCGTGGTCAGCGGTCACGACGACCAGCGTGTTGCCGTCTTTCTTCGCGAAGGCCAGCGCACGTTGTACGGCTTCATCCAGATCGACCGTTTCACCAATCTGGCCGCACGGGTTTGCGGCGTGATCCTGCTTATCGATGGACGCGCCTTCTACCTGCAGGAAAAAGCCTTTTTCATTCTTGCTTAATAACTCAATCGCTTTATCCGTCATCTGGGCAAGCGTTGGCACCGTGTCGTTGCGTTTTGGATTTGGCGTACAGGTCACGACTGGCTTATCAAGGTTACCGTGGTAAGACGCTTTTGGCCCTTCCCAACGTACCGGCATGTTGCCGTCAGAGAACAAGCCTAACAGCGGTTTATCCTGATTCGCTTCGGTAATGGCTGCCAGCGTCGCGGTATCACTGACCATCTGATAACCACGAGCTTGAGCCTGCTCACGCAGCGTTTTACCCTGCCACTCGCCCGCTGCAGCGTTCTCAGCAAAGGTTTTTGCCCCGCCGCCCAGCGTAACATCAGCACGGGCATTCAATAATTGCTCGGTGATTGACCCTTTACCGCCTTTTTCCAGCGCATTCGTCGGGCATTTCTCAGCGGTGACGCTCGGACCGTAACATTTACGCGACGTCACATGCGCAACCAGCGCGGCGGGGGTGGCATCCTGCAATTCAGCAGTGGATACGTTGCCTGTCGCCAGACCGGCAATTTTGGCCATTTCCAGAATAGTGGCGTGATCTTTTTCGTGAATATCAACGCCCAGCGCACCATTATATGTTTTAACCCCGGTCGTCCATGCCGTCGCAGAAGCTGCAGAATCGGTCACATAGTCAGGTTTACCCGTTTTTTTATCCAACGCGTAGTGCGTGTATTGTCCGGTCAGGGGTAACGCATCAATACCTTTAAAAAAACCACCCGCGCCTTCAGCATAATTTCGCGCAGCGGTAATTTCCGAGTCCCCCATACCATCGCCGATCAATAAAATAATATTTTTGGCTGGTTTATCGCTCAGAGAATCTCGTAGTGCTGCCGTTTGATCAGTCGTTAATCGACGTGCGCCACCCGGAGTGGTGATATCTCCCTGTGCGGCACGATTATCCATAACCACTACGGTAGATGTTTCTGCATAAATAACCGGGGTAAACAGCAAGGGTAACAGGGCAATAGCGAGTGCGCTTTGTTTCACTTTATTTTCTCCATGTACAAATACGGTAAAATTAAAACAAAGCGACTATAAGTATTTGATGTGACACTTTTATGATAATTCGTGGACAAGTATCTGCAGATATCTCAACACGTTTTGGGTAAGTTCTCGCCAGCACTTTGCATCGTCGTTAGAAATGCGGGCATTTGACTTACCCCTGCCAGCGCACCTTCTATTTGACGAATCAGTGTTTGCTGCTCATTTGCTGCCATGTTGCGCAGCATTTCCATGATGACCCGTTCTAACGTTGCGACTTGCGCGGCCAGGTCTTGCGACTCTTCTTCTTTTTGGGCGAGCTTAAGTAACAACTCAGTGATGAGATTTTTCATTTTCGTATTCCCTTAACCAAATAAAGGCCACGTTATCACTAAGACTCACAACTTCCTAGAGGATGAAAGTTGTATTTATTGCAGAAATAAAGCGTTTTGCGAAAACAATCACAACACAAAATAAGGGGGAATGACGCTTTCTGCAGAATAATTCAATATAAAAGGGTAAGGAGATTAATAGTCACCCGGATATATAATCTTCAATTATGGATTAACAACGCGGGCAACCCGCGTTGTTAATCCGCCATTCAGCGAGCGAGACGCCGGCGTCGCAACGCGATAGCCAGTTGCCAGATATTAATAAGCACAATGCTCGCGGTGGCGATAAAGACCCAGCGGAAACCCGCCATTGCCGATACGGTTGCACCCATCAAGGGTCCAGCGACGTTTCCAAGGTACATAAACGACTGGTTATACCCAAAGATGCGCCCGGTAATCTGCTCGCTGGAGTATTTCACTAAGAGCGTTTGCACCGCAGGCAGCATTGCACCATCGGCAAAGCCGAGCAGAAAACGTAATATCCCTAATTGCAACGGAGTGGTAACCCATGACATGGCGAAAAACAGCACCACGGCGAAGATAAGCGTTGCCATTAGAATCCGTTCAGTACCAATTCTGTCCCCCAGTTTTCCAAGACGTGGTGCTGAAATCAAAGCGGATATGCCAGGAACAGAGGCAATCAACCCGCTGAGAAAAGCGATATTTGAGCTATCTGGCACCATCGATTTGATAAACAGCGCCAAAATGGGGCCAATAGAGCCGTTACACAGTTGAATCACCATGGTGGTAAAAAACAGGCTAATGACCAGCGCGGGATACGGTAACGAAGCAAAAACAGCTTTTCCGCTTAAACGCTCGCTTTTTTTAATCGCCGGACGGACACCCTCTTTAATTAAGAACAGTGTGACCAAAAAACTCACCACCAACAGCGCGGCGGTAATGCAAAATACCGCACGTAAGCCAACATGGTCAGCAATAAAACCGCCCATCAGCGGCCCGCCAATCACCCCACTAATTTGCGCCGTGGAGAGCGTGCTCAACGCCCAGCCACTACGCTCGCGCGGGACTTGCGACGCCACCAACGCCATCGCATTAGGAATATATCCCGACGTTAACCCCATCACTCCTCGCAGCAGAAAAAGCTGCCAGACGTTCGTTGCAAATGCCTGCAGCAAAATGGCAATGGCCATGCCCAGCGAGGCCCGTAACAGCATCAGCTTACGCCCTTTACGGTCAGCCAAACTGCCCCACATCGGTGAAACAATGGCAGAAATAAGGAACGTGACGCTAAACGTTAACCCGGACCACATTGAGAGCGCTTCGTGCGAGGTGACTCCCAGTTGGGAGATATAGAGCGGTAGAAAAGGCAGGATTTGGCTGATCGCCAGTCCGGTGAAAAAGCAACCGAACCACACGGAAATAAGGTTAACTCTCCAGGATTCCATAAGGACTCATAACGGTAAGTAGCTGAAAACTGCGAGCAGCTTAACAAATTACGCCTGCAAACGAGGGTCCAGAGGTGCGATGTTTCACAGTTTAGTATTTTATCTCCCCGCTCATCATATTTGTGATATTCATCACATCAAACCCACATTACAAGCAGGGGATTATGCTTCGAACATGCCCTGTGGGTTTGTGCGTATTCATTCCCGTGGAATCCACCAAAACAATCTGCCAGAAGCCGAGGAATCCTGCGTTTTGTCGTGGTAATGTATGTGCTTTGCATTCAAGGAATGGGTTTTTAAGATGGCAAAGTTGCGAGTAGGAATCGTATTTGGTGGTAAATCAGCGGAACATGAAGTGTCATTGCAATCGGCAAAAAATATTGTCGATGCCATCGACAAGACTCGCTTTGACGTTGTGCTGTTAGGTATTGATAAACAAGGGCAGTGGCACGTGAGCGATGCCAGCAACTATCTGCTCAACGCTGACGATCCGGCACGCATTGCGTTGCGTCCTTCCGCGACCAGTCTGGCGCAGGTACCGGGTAAACAAGAACAGCAACTGATCGATGCTCAAAACGGTCAGCCACTGCCTACGGTCGATGTTATTTTCCCTATCGTGCACGGCACGCTGGGTGAAGATGGTTCACTGCAAGGCATGCTGCGCGTGGCAAATTTACCGTTCGTCGGTTCTGATGTGCTGGGCTCTGCGGCCTGCATGGATAAAGACGTCACCAAACGTCTGCTGCGCGATGCCGGATTAAACATCGCGCCATTTATTACGCTCACCCGCGCCAATCGCAATGCCATCAGCTTTGCTGAGGTCGAATCGCGTCTGGGCCTGCCGCTGTTTGTGAAGCCAGCCAATCAGGGATCATCCGTTGGCGTCAGCAAAGTCACCAGCGAAGCGCAATACGACCAGGCTGTAGCACTGGCGTTTGAGTTCGATCATAAAGTGGTGGTGGAACAAGGGATCAAAGGCCGCGAGATCGAATGTGCGGTACTGGGAAACGATCACCCGCAGGCCAGCACCTGTGGCGAGATCGTCCTGAACAGCGATTTCTACGCCTACGACACCAAATATATTGACGATAACGGGGCCAAAGTCGTGGTTCCGGCGGCAATTGCGCCAGAAATTAACGACAAGATCCGTGAGATCGCTATTCAGGCCTACCAGACGCTGGGTTGCGCCGGGATGGCGCGGGTGGATGTGTTCCTGACCGCAGAGAATGATGTGGTGATCAACGAGATCAACACGCTGCCAGGCTTTACCAACATCAGTATGTATCCCAAACTGTGGCAGGCCAGCGGCTTAGGCTATACCGATCTGATCACACGTCTGATCGAGCTGGCGCTGGAGCGCCACGCTGCCGATAGCGCGCTGAAAACCAGCATGTAAAAACAGACAGGATGCCCGATAACTATTGGGCATCCTTGACGTCTTCATCCTCATCGACACGGCGGCGAATAATAAGTCCCGCGAGCCAAAAGCTAATCACCCACGTAACCAGCCCCACCGCATAGGTTTGCCATCCTTTCGCTTCAAACCCCAATAATCCCACCACGCCATTCAAAATAAAGATCAGCCCAATGGCAAACGCGTAATAGTGCCAGTCGCGGCGAATTTTTACAGGCAGGTTCATAACAACTCCGGTGGAAGTACATCGTTGAGCAGCATCCTCGCACATTTCCCTGTGGGCGTCTGTGTCCTGTGCGGAAATTCTGAAATGTGAGTTAATATAACTTAAGGTTACATATTTGTGACGCTCAACAAAAAACCAAAATCCAGGAATAATCTCTACCTGAAATTACCATCATTCTGATATTGACAATCCCGATCACCTGTCAGACTCACTGTCAGTTACTGGTATGGCATCGACAACGCAGGATATTTCTGGAGGTCCCTATGGCTGATTTTACGCTCTCAAAATCCCTGTTTAAGGGCAAGCATCGAGATACCTCCTCTCTGCCCGGCAACATCGCGTATGCCGTTTTTGTGCTGTTTTGCTTCTGGGCCGGAGCTCAGGTTTTAAATCTGTTAGCCCATGCGCCCGGTATCTATGAAGAACTGATGCAGCTACAGATGCAAGAGACCGGACGCCCACGCGTTGAGATTGGCTTAGGCGTCGGCACCCTGTTTGGACTGATTCCCTTCCTCACTGGATGCCTTATCCTTGGCGTCATCGCGGCGGTGGTGCGCTGGCGCCATCGTCATCACAACGATGACTGACCCATACACTTCGCCCGACGATCGTCCACACGTTTAGCAAACCATGCCGTGGTCAAATTACGCGTAATCTTCGGGCTTTCCAGTTGAATACCTGGCAGCATTTCCCGTGGTAACGCTTTTCCTGCCTTCGCTTCCGCCAGCTTATACATCTTCTCGTACAGCGCGGTGTCCTCAAAAGCCAGGCTGTCGCCTTTTTGCAACTGACGATGGATATCGCTCTCACTCATCCCCAGCTTCCCGGCAAGCTTGCGTACCGCCAGCTCCGTTTTACCCGGTTCTTTGCTGTTGTAGAGAATCAAATCCCCATCCAGCGCCAGCTTCACACCACTGGCTTTGCTGACGGCATTCTGAAACGCCGCATTACGGCTGGCGTACCATCCCGCATTAAAATCCGCGAAACGGAAGATGGGTGCGCTATAGTTCGCCGGGTAATTCAGCAAGTGATACGTGCCAAACCAGAGTCCACCGCGCAGGGTGAAGACTTCCTGACGTACCGTTCCTTCCATTTTCCACGGATACCCGGAAGTATGCTGTTCGGCAAACGCAATGCTGACCTGCATCGGTCCCCCGGTATGCACCGGGTTGAGCGAACCAAACAACGTCTGCCCCATCGGCACCATATTGATGAAATCATCAAAAATGGCACTAAGCTGCTTTTCCGTCTTCACCGAATCCAGACGCTCGCTATAACTTTTCCCATTTGGCGAGTTAATCTTCAGTGCGGTATGAACCAAAAACACCGGGATATGCATACGCTCGGCGCGACGGTCAATCTCTTTCCAGGCTATTTTACTTAAATTCGGGACAACCGGATCGGCCTGATAGTTGGACTCCTGCTGCGCCACCGCCAACACCGAACAGATATTTTCAACCGTCGGTGCCAGCTTCTGACTGGCAAACGTTTTCGCCAGGTCCTGCCCCCACGCGTCCCGGTCTTTCACACTGGCAGGCATTTTTTGCCGCACCACGCTCGCCACATCGACGGCTTTCTCCCCTTTTTTTAATGGTTGCGCAGGTTGGCTACTACACCCCACCAGCACCAACGCCGCCAGACCAGACCAGGGGTAAAGACGGGAAACCGTCGACATAACATCTCCTTTTGTTAGCTAAGCGTATGGGTAACAGCCTGAATTTCCTGACCATCCAGTTCACGTTCGAAACTGCGCAGACGCTTATAGATAGACATCAGTTCAACCAGCGTCGTCCACGAATTAATCAAATACTGGAACGAGCCGCGTACCTGACCAAACACGTTGGTGATTTGCGTCATCAGGCCGAGCGTAATCGTACCGGCAACAATCGATGGAAACAGCAGGAACAAGCCGAAAACGTTATCAACCTGCAGGTAAAGAATACGGGCGATATTGAAGTACATATAGTGAAAATAGAGGCGAAAATAGTTCTGACGCACCGCATGGAACAGCTCGCGCACCGTCGGCGGCGTTGCGCGATTACCATCATCTTCACCGTACACCAGCTCTTTACGGTACGCCGCTTCCACCCGCTGATTTTTGAACTCCAGCCCAGGCAGTTTGATCCCCACCACGGCCAGCAGCCCAGTCCCCATCAACGACCAGACAATCGCGGCAATCACCAGACCGTAGGGAATATGTCCAACAATCGGCAGATCCGGGACATGCGCAGAGAGCGTAACCAGTACCGGCAGGAAGGCAATCAGTGTCATAATCGCGTTAATAAAACTCACGCCCATGTCTTCCAGCGTGGAAGCGAAACGCATGGTGTCTTCCTGCACACGCTGCGCCGCACCTTCGATATGACGCAGATGCTGCCAGTGCGCCATATAATGTTCGTTCATCGCGGTACGCCAGCGGAAGACGTAATGGCTGACGAAGAAGTTGTTCATCACGCCAATGACGACGGCTATCAGCGCAATCCCGAGAAATATCCCCACTTCCTGATAGAACTGCTCAATCTTCACCTTATGCGGCGTGCTGAGCGCGGTTTGAATCAGGTCGTAGAACGGGGCATACCAGGCGTTGACGGCGACGCCGACTTCAACCAGAAACCAGGTAACGAAGATAATCAGCGAGGTACCGAGTATCGACCAGTACTGCCAGCGGTGCGGACTGTAGAGAAACCAGAACAGCGCAAACACGCCAACGCACAGAATGTAGTACGCATAAAAAATCAGATAATCCAGCGACCAGAATCGCGCTGCGCTAATCGGTACATCCCCCGATGCGCCGGTAATCTGTGCAACCCAGGCTCCCCCACCCGCCTGCCAAAATACAACAGCGACCAGTGCCCAAATAAATGCCGAAATAAAGAACGGCCCCGGCTTTGGGAAAAAAGACTTAAACATAGTGCTCTCCTGCTAACTTCTTATCGTTATGACGACTGCTGTGCATTTGCCACGGTGGTTTACCGCGACAAGACGGCTTACGCCCAAAAAACACAAGCTGAAACCGACAATTGTGACCAGAACCGACGCACTTAGTTCGCTATCTGGTTTTGTAGAATTGTTTCTGCGGTTTTCACACCGACAGCGTTCCGGCATGTTCAGATTATTACAGCGTGAGATCACAAAAGCGAACATCCACTCTCCGGGAAAAGCCCACGTTTACTCATCGTTACGTTTTTCCCACTATCATTGGCTGATAAGCGCTTTGCAATATGCCAACGAGTAGTATAAATACGCATACGCACGTCATCTTTTACTTCCTCTAACTCATGGACACCACCGTTGAAACGTAGTCTGCTTTTTTCTGCCGCGCTGTGTGCGGCGTCATTGACATCTGTCCAGGCGGCACAGCCTATAACCGATCCCGTCTTTGCCTCTGACATCGTCGACCGGTATGCCGATCATATTTTCTACGGCAGCGGAGCTACAGGGATGGCGCTTGTGGTGATTGATGGTAATCAGCGCGTGTTTCGTAGCTTTGGTGAAACGCGCCCCGGCAATAATGTTCACCCACAGTTGGATTCCGTCATTCGCATTGCGTCGTTGACCAAATTAATGACCAGTGAAATGTTAGTGAAATTACTCGATCAGGGTACGGTAAAACTCAACGATCCATTGAGTAAATATGCACCACCAGGCGCACGCGTGCCGACATATCAGGGAACGCCTATCACGCTGGTGAATCTGGCGACGCACACCAGCGCACTGCCACGCGAGCAGCCTGGCGGCGCGGCAAAACGCCCGGTCTTTGTCTGGCCGACTCGCGAACAACGCTGGAGCTATCTCTCTACCGCAACGCTAAAAGCTGCACCAGGCTCGCAGGCATCCTATTCGAACCTGGCGTTTGACCTGCTGGCCGATGCGCTGGGAACCGCGTCCGGCAAACCTTATCCGCAGTTGTTTGAAGAGAAAATCACCCGACCACTCGGGATGAAAGACACCACCTTTACCCCGTCACCTGATCAGTGCGCACGTCTGATGGTCGCGGAAAAAGGCGCCAGCCCGTGTAACAATACGCTGGCGGCCATGGGCAGCGGCGGCGTCTATTCTACGCCGGGCGATATGATGCGCTGGATGCAGCAGTATCTCTCCTCTGATTTTTATCATCGTAGCCAGCAGGCCGACCGGATGCAGACGTTGATTTACCAGCGCACACAGTTAACCAAAGTAATTGGGATGGACGTTCCCGGCAAAGCCGATGCACTGGGTTTAGGCTGGGTCTATATGGCACCGAAGAATGGCCGTCCGGGGATTATTCAAAAAACAGGTGGCGGCGGTGGATTCATCACCTATATGGCCATGATCCCGCAGCAAAACGTGGGCGCCTTTGTCGTTGTGACCCGCTCCCCGCTGACCCGCTTTACCAATATGAGCGACGGAATCAACAATCTGGTGAGCGAACTGAGCGGCAACAAACCGCAAGTAATCCCTGCCTCCTGATTCAGCACGCCACAGGCAACGGGTTGAAAATCTCCCGTTTGCCTGTGTTCACAAACGCTTTCCTGGCGGATGCGGCATAAAGGCAACTTTCATAAACTCCCTTGCAACAGGTTCAGGTATACTACGGCCTTCGATTTCACAAACATCAGGCATACCATGACAGACCTAATCCAACGCCCTCGCCGCCTGCGCAAATCCCCTGCGCTGCGCGCTATGTTTGAAGAGACAACACTGAGCTTAAATGACCTGGTGTTGCCGATCTTTGTTGAAGAAGAACTCGACGATTACAAAGCCATCGAAGCCATGCCAGGCGTGATGCGCATTCCGGAAAAACATCTGGCACGCGAGATTGAACGCATTGCCAACGCCGGAATCCGTTCGGTGATGACCTTCGGTATCTCCCACCACACCGATGACACCGGCAGCGACGCCTGGAAAGAAGACGGTCTGGTGGCGCGCATGTCGCGTATCTGTAAGCAGACCGTACCGGAAATGATCGTCATGTCCGACACCTGCTTCTGTGAATACACCTCGCACGGCCACTGCGGCGTATTATGCGAGCACGGTGTTGATAACGACTTAACCCTTGCTAACCTCGGCAAACAGGCGGTCGTTGCCGCCGCAGCGGGCGCAGATTTCATCGCCCCTTCCGCCGCAATGGATGGCCAGGTACAGGCGATTCGCCAGGCGCTGGACGCTGCAGGCTTCACCGATACCGCGATCATGTCCTATTCCACCAAGTTTGCCTCTTCGTTCTACGGTCCGTTCCGTGAAGCCGCAGGCACTGCGCTGAAGGGCGATCGTAAAACCTATCAGATGAACCCGATGAACCGCCGCGAGGCAATCCGCGAATCATTGCTGGATGAAGCTCAGGGTGCAGACTGCCTGATGGTCAAACCGGCGGGTGCCTATCTGGATATCCTGCGCGATATCCGCGAGCGCACCGAGCTGCCGATTGGCGCTTATCAGGTCAGCGGTGAGTACGCGATGATCAAATTCGCGGCCATGGCCGGTGCTATAGATGAAGAGAAAGTGGTGCTGGAAAGCTTAGGCTCGATCAAACGCGCTGGCGCAGATCTGATCTTCAGCTACTTCGCACTGGATCTAGCTGAGAAAAAAATCCTGCGCTAATTCCTTTCAACGCCCCGCAATGCGGGGCGTTTTATCATAAAACGTCACCAAACCGCCATCTAACCGACACATCGCCCTTCTACTGTCACAAAAGGACAGAGGAGGAGCCGCTATGTTTAGTCTCGACAATGTCATCGACGACCTGTGGCCAGAAGCGAGGCCCGCCCCGTGGCAAAAAAAAGTACTGAGAAAACTGTTACATGAAGAGGAATTCCAACAGTTTGCCGCTCGTCACCGCCATCTGAAAGGGTTAGATACCGTCGAACAGGTGCTGGAGCATCTCAACATTCACTGTCAAATTCCGATCCGTAGTCTGGAACAAATTCCCGAACAAGGGCCGCTGGTTATCATCGCCAACCACCCTACCGGCACACTCGACGGTCTGGCCCTGCTGTACGCCGTATCTCGCGTTCGCCGCGATGTTAAAGTCGTCACCAACCGCATGCTCACCCATCTCGAACCGCTCAGTTCGCTGTTTATTCCGGTGGATAATATCAATGGCCGCACCGCTAAAGCAGCGCTACAGCAGATGGACCGACAGTTGCAAAACGGCGGTGTGCTGATCTTCTTCCCGGCCGGTGAAGTTTCGCGCATAACCCGGCGTGGCATTCACGATAAAAAATGGCACTCCGGCTTTATTAAGCTCGCCGCCAAATACCGCGCACCGCTCTTACCTGCGTGGATTGAGGCACGCAACAGTACGCTGTTTTATGCCAGCACCCTGGTGTCGCAGAACCTGCCGATGCTGTTGTTAATGCAGCAGATGTTCCGCCGCCGGAACAGCAACCTGCCGGTGACCATTGGCGAGCAAATTGCGTGGTCGACATGGTGTACGCCGCAAACCACACCACGAGAAATGACAGACAAGTGCTACCGACACGTTCAGCTACTGGGGAAAGGACTGCCGGGCGTCTTTAAAACCGAAAGCGCGATCGCTCGCCCGGAACCCCGTGCTCTGCTCAAGCGCGAGCTACACCAGGCCGAGTGCCTGGGGCGTACAGCAGACGGTAAGGTTATCTATCTCTGGCAACCTAACGGTCAGGAAGAGGTTCCGTTGCTACGTGAGCTGGGCCGTCTGCGGGAAATCGCCTTCCGCGCGGTAGGTGAAGGCAGCGGCAAACGCCGCGACATCGACAGTTATGACGATGACTATCTGCATCTGATCCTGTGGGATGAAGACGATTTGGAGATCGTCGGTGCCTACCGCTTCATGCCGACCGCCCTACAGATGGAAAAGCGCGGGCTGGACGGCATTTACAGCTATAGCCTGTTTCATTACGACGAACGGATGGATGATATCCTCCAGCACGGCATTGAGCTGGGGCGCAGCTTTATTCAGCCACGCTACTGGGGACGCCGCGGGCTGGACTATCTGTGGTCCGGTATCGGCGCGTATCTGGCGCGCCATCCACACTATCGCTACCTGTTTGGCCCGGTCTCTATTTCTGGTGGGCTACCGCCTTCGGCCCGCGATTTGCTGGTTGCCTTTTATCGCCTGTGGTTTCCGGCAACGCATCCACTGGCGGAGTCGCGCCGACCATACCCGGCCTCGTTACCCGACGCACTGGCGCAGTTTGGCGGGGAAAATTACAGTGAAGACCTGACGCGGCTGAAGTCTCTGCTCGGCAACCTTGGTTGTGGTATTCCACCACTCTACAAGCAATATTCCGAAGTATGTGAGCCAGGTGGCGTACAGTTTATCGACTTTGGCAGCGACCCGGACTTTAACAACTGCGTGGATGGTTTGGTACTGGTGGATTTAACGTATCTGAAGGCAAATCGCTACCAGCGGTATATCGGACCGCATTTGGTTTCGCAGCCAGAATAAGACGTTTGTGTCGCCATTCGGCACGGTGTCGCAGCGTGCCGAATGGTGTAATTCTCTGTCACGACGCACGATAGAACGGCTTATCCCCTAAAATCGTGGCCCGATGCATAATGCGCCGCTGCGGCAGATAATCCGCATTGGCGTAATGCTGCGTTACGCGGTTATCCCAAATTGCCACATCGTCAGGCTGCCAGCGCCAGCGCACCTGAAACTCTGGTTTAGTGACATGCGCAAACAGAAACCCGAGTAGAGCTTCGCTCTCTTTCTCCGTGACATCCACAATCCGCGTAGTAAATCCCTCGTTCACAAACAGCGCCTGTTTACCGCTTACCGGATGCGTTCTCACCACCGGATGCAGCAACGGGGGATGTTTGGCGACCGCTTCCAGCCAGCGCTGGTGCTCTTCTTCCGTCTTACGGTATTTATACTCCTGGAACGATTTGCGGAAATCATGCTCCGCCCGTAGGCCGCTCAGCAACTGACGAAACGGCTCAGAGAGCGCCTCATAAGCGGCAATTCCACTGGTCCACAGCGTATCACCTCCGGTCGAAGGCAGCGTTTTTGCTGCCAGAATGGCCCCAGCTGGCGGCGTGTCGATAAAGGTCACATCGGTGTGCCAGTTATCGTTATCTGGCGGATTATCGTTGTGAGTATCCAGCACGATAATCTCCTCCACGTCTTCGGCATGCGGGTAGACCGGATGAATATGCAGATCGCCAAAACGCAGCGCTAGCGCTCTCTGCTGCTGCGGCGTAATCACCTGCTCACGCAGAAACACCACCTGATGGCGCAGCACCGCATGATAAAGCTGCTCAAACTGGTTATCGCTTAGCGGACGCGTCAGGTCCGCACCGGAAATTTGTGCGCCAATATACGGCCCCAGCGGGGTAATGCTCAGACGTTCACTCATTGTACTTCTCCATGCCAGGGCGTCAGACGACGCTGAACCGCGCGCAGACCCAGTTCTAAAATAAAGGCGATAACGGCAATGACCGCGATCCCCGCCAGCACCACATCCGTTGCCAGAAATTCACCGGCGGACTGGACCATAAAACCCAAACCTCGCGTGGCAGCAATCAACTCTGCGGCCACCAGCGTTGACCAGCCGACACCCAGTCCGATGCGCAGCCCGGTCAGAATTTCAGGCAATGCACCGGGTAAAATAACAAACCACAACACTTGCACACGGCTGGCCCCCAGTGATTGTGCGGCGCGTACTCTTACCAGCAGCGCGCTGCGGACACCGGCCAACGCCGACATCGCAACAGGCGCGAAAATCGCCAGGTAGATCAATAAGATCTTGGAGGTTTCACCAATACCAAACCAGATCACCATCAGCGGTAAATAGGCCAGCGGCGGAACCGGACGGTACAATTCAATGATCGGATCGAGAATGCCGCGAATTGTCGGGCTCAGGCCCATCGCGATCCCGACCGGAACGCCCAGCAGTACGGCGGCCAGCAGGGCGATGACGATTCGCGCCAGGCTCGCGGTCACATGTTGCCACAGCGTGGCATCCATAAATCCTTGTGGCCCGGCGATGGTGATCAACTTTTGCAGTACCTGACCAGGCGCTGGCAAAAACAGCGGGCTGATTAATTGCAGCGCTGCCACCGTCCACCACACCGCCAGAATGACGACCAGCGTACCAAGGCTTAACGTTATCTGACGTGAAAACGGCCAGCGCCAGTTCAGCGTGCGCTGTCGCGGTTTATCATTAATCACTACGCTCATGAGAACGCCTCCCGTTGCGCAAAGACGCGGCTTAACACGTACTCGCGCATGGCAATAAACTGCGGATCGGACTTAATACTGCGGCTCGCTTCCCCGGCCACAAAGCGCCGGGCAAAGTTAAGCGGCAGACGCTCCATCACCCGACCAGGGCCGGATGAGAGCAGCACCAGCTCGGTGGCCATAAATACCGCTTCTTCAATATCGTGCGTAATTAACAACACCTGTTTGCCGGTCTCATGCCAGAGTTTCAGCAGCAGGGTTTGCATCTGCTCGCGGGTAAACGCATCGAGCGCACCAAACGGTTCATCGAGCAGCAGGAGCTGTGGATTAGCCGCCAGCGCCCGGGCAATGCCAACACGTTGACGCTGGCCACCAGAAAGCTGCCATATAAAACGTTTTCCGGCACCGTCCAGCCCTACTTTCTGCAACATCTCCTGGGCGATACGCTGACGCTGCACTTTCTCTACCCCTGCCAGTTGCAGACCAAAGGCCACATTATCCTGCACGTTACGCCAGGGCAGCAGACCTTCATTCTGGAATACCACCCCGCGTTCCGCACCTGGACCTTCCACCTTCTGACCTGACAGCGTGATGCTGCCGTGCTGATACGGCACGAACCCGGCAATCAGATTCAGCAGCGTGGTTTTGCCGCAGCCGGAAGACCCGAGCACCACCAGCAGTTCACCGCTATCAAGCGTCAGGTTGATATCGTCCAGCACCGGTTTTCCACCGTAGCTGGCTGCGAGATGAGAGATTTGCAGCATCAGCGCCTCCTTTTATTGCACGAAGCGATCGGTAACGTACTGGCTGTAATCCGTCGCGACAGCAGGCACTTTGCCCTGCTCTTTGAGGAACTGCGCAGTATCGACAATCGCTTTGTTTACCGGTCCGGTAAGCTCGGCGGTTTGCTGTTGCACAGTCAGGTAGGTATTCCCTTTCACCAGCCCCGGCACATCTGCCTCCGGCACGCCGCTTAAGCGCGACAGCTTGCTGATATTCTCCGGCTGTTTCAGCCATTCATCGGGGTTAGCAATATAGGGTTGCTGCGCATCAATCGCGCTTTTGGCAAAGGCTCTCACCACCTCGGGATGTTTCTCGGCAAAATCTTTGCGCACCACCCACACGTCCAGCGTCGGCGCACCCCACTCACCAACCTTTTCAGAATCAGTTAATACCTTGCCCTCTTTTTCCAGCGCATTGACGGCCGGTGCCCAGACGTAAGCACCATCAATGTCGCCACGCTGCCAGGCGGCAATAATTGCCGGTGGCTGCAGGTTCACAATCTCCACCTGACCGGGTTTGATACCCCAGTGTTTCAGTGCAGCCAGCAGGCTGTAATGGGTGGTGGAAATAAACGGCACGGCAATGCGTTTGCCGATCAAATCCTCCGGCTTACTGATATTTTTCTTCACTATCAGCGCTTCAGAGCTACCCAGTTTTGACGCCAGCAGGAAAACTTCAATAGGTACCTGCTGACTGGCAGCTACGGCCAGCGGGCTGGAGCCGAGATTGCCAATCTGCACATCGCCGGAAGCCAGTGCACGCACGATGCTCGCCCCGCTGTCGAATTTGCGCCAATCAACGGTGGCTCCGCTCTCTTTAGCAAAGGTGTTATCCGCCTGCGCCACTTTGGCCGGTTCGGCGGAAGTCTGATAGGCGACAGTGACGTTTACCGCCTGAGCCTGAAATGCGATGAATGCCAGTGCGGTAAGAAGTGTGTTACGCGATGAAATAACCATGATTGTCTGCTCCCCTGTCTTGTTATGGAGGCAGTATTTCGTTGCGGCACAATTTGATAAAGGAATTAAAAATTCTGGCTAAGAACAAAGCGTTTTTAGAAAAAAAGCGGCAATAGTTAGCTATTTCGCTCATTACAGAACGTAGGCCGGATAAGGCCCTCACGCCACCATCCGGCAATCCATGCCTGATGCGCTGCGCTTATCAGGCCTACACTCGCTACAACACCCGGCAAATTATTGCGATTTTGTTACATTCGTTACATAACTGCGCCTGGATGATTGCCAGCGTGGCGCTGGCAGGCATCATAGATATCCTTGTCAGGCAAGAGAGCAATATCATGATTCATGTTGTGCTGGTGGATGACCATGTGGTGGTGCGTTCCGGCTTTGCGCAATTACTCGGTCTTGAAGAGGATCTCGCCGTTATCGGCCAGTACAGCAGTGCGGCAGAGGCCTGGCCGGCATTACTGCGCGAGGACGTCAATGTCGCGGTCATGGATATCGCCATGCCGGATGAAAATGGTCTGAGTCTGCTAAAACGGCTGCGGGCGCAAAAACCCGGCTTTCGCGCCATTATTCTCAGTATTTATGACGCGCCGACGTTTGTACAAAGCGCGCTGGATGCCGGGGCCAGCGGTTATCTGACCAAACGCTGTGGACCGGAAGAGCTAGTACAGGCGGTGCGCTCAGTCGGTATGGGAGGCCATTACCTGTGCGCCGACGCGCTGCGGGCGTTACGCGGTGGTGAGCAACCTGCACAGGTGCTGGAGGTATTAACCCCACGCGAACGCGAAGTGTTTGATCTGCTGGTCAAAGGTGACAGCGTGAAAGAGATCGCCTTTAAGCTCGACCTCAGTCATAAAACGGTCCACGTCCACCGTGCGAATGTACTGGGCAAGCTGCAATGTCAAAGCACCATCGATCTGGTGCATTTTGCTCTCGACCACCAGTTGCTGACGGGGCATTAATGTCTCGCTCTGCTCGCCACTGGGTTATCTCTCTGTTTATTCTGCTGGCCTGGGGTTCGGGCTGGCTAATGCTGTGGACGTTAGGTTTTTACCTGACCCATAACGGTCAGCAGGCGGCATTATTTCTGCCGCACGGCGTGTATCTCGCGCTCTTGATCCTGCTGTCCCGCCGCTACTGGCCCGCGCTGGTATTGCCGCCAGTGTTGATCCTGTTCTGGCTGCACAACGAACAGTTACTCAATGGTTATCTTCTGCTGGCCGCACCGCTGATAAGCCTGATACCGGCCAGTATCGGTCAGTCATACTGGCACCGCTTCCCGCTCTACTGGCAGCGGCTCACCTTGTTGCTGGCTGCCGTGACGGTCACGTCGCTGCTCAATACCACGCTGCTGTCTCCCTTTATTCAAAGCCCGGCGATGTTGATTGGGCTGGCATCGTTTACCGGTGGCGTGCTGCTCACCCCGTTTGTTTATCTGATCTACGAATTTCTGCGCCAGCAACACCGCTATCATTTACTCGGTCTGGATACGACCAATCCACCGCTGCGCACTTCACTTATCATCTGGTGCAGCCTGTTCTTTATTATTGGTATCGGCACGCAGATGGTGCTCTCGCCAGACATCGAACGCCTGCTGCTGATTGTTGTGTTCCTGCCCAACGTGGTGATGGCATGGAAATTCGGCTGGCAGGGCGGCGTTTTGTCCGGACTGCTCGGCAGTATGATGATCACCATCGCCCGCCAGATAGGCGTGGGATTTAGCAACCTCGTCGAACTGGAGATTTTCCTCGCCACCCAGGCGCTGCTGGGCATAGGGCTGGGAATCGCCATCAGCCGCCAGCAGCATCTGGCGCAAAACCTGCACCATTATCGCCAGCGTCTGGAAAGCGAACTGGCGGCCCGCCGCGCGTTAACTGAACAACTGATCCGCACGGAAGAAAACACGCGCAAAAGCCTGGCGCGGGAACTGCATGATGAAATTGGCCAGAACATTACCGCCATTCAAATTCAGTCTCAGTTGGTTAAACGTTCGCAGGGTCCTGAGCAAGCGCTCGACGCGGCGAACCAGATCAACGATCTTGCCCGGCGTATCCACCACTCGACCCGCCAATTACTGCGCCAGCTACGCCCGCCCGCGCTTGACGAGCTGTCTTTTAAAGATGCGCTACACCATCTGGTCAATGAATTTGCCTTTGCCGAACGGGGTATTCACTGCCGGTTTGATTACCGACTGGCAAATACGCCTGAAAATGAAACGGTGCGCTTTACGCTGTACCGTCTGTTGCAGGAGTTACTCAATAATGTCTGTAAACATGCCGATGCCAGCGAGGTGTCGATTGCGCTGCGCCAACGGGATCGCTGCCTGTTGCTGGAAGTCACGGACAACGGCGTGGGCATTCTTCCTGAAAAAATTCCCGGCTTTGGTATCCAGGGGATGCGTGAACGGGTCAGCGCGCTCGGCGGCGAGCTGACCCTCGAGTCTCACCACGGCACGCGGGTAATTGTTAACCTGCCCACAAATTTGCAACAAACCGCCCCTTAACCAGGAAAAAGTCTTAGTCACTCCGGACTTTCTCTCATCCCCTTTTGCTTTCGCTTACCTATAGTCAGCACAAACGGAGACAGCTATGCATGCACGCTCAGCCAGCGAAACAGACCAACGTTATCGGGCACTACGTCCCCGGCTGCTGATGTGTATGGTGGTGGGATACGCCGCGTTTTACCTGACGCGCAAAAGCGTTAACTACGTGCTCCCGGCACTGCAAACGGATCTGGGACTGGATAAAAGTGATATCGGTCTGTTGGGTTCGCTGTTTTACCTGACCTATGGTTTGTCGAAGTTTACCGCGGGACTCTGGCACGACAGCCATGGGCAGCGCGCATTTATGGGAATAGGCCTGTTCGCTACCGGCATCCTGAACGTGGTGTTCGCGTTTGGTGAATCGCTAACGCTGCTGCTGGCGGTCTGGACGCTCAACGGATTTTTTCAGGGCTGGGGCTGGCCGCCCTGCGCCCGCCTGCTGACCCACTGGTATTCGCGTAACGAACGCGGCTTCTGGTGGGGCTGCTGGAATATGTCAATCAACATCGGTGGGGCCATCATCCCACTGATTAGCGCCTTTGCCGCCCATTGGTGGGGATGGCAGGCAGCGATGCTGGCACCAGGGATCATCAGCATGGCATTAGGTATCTGGCTGACGCTGCAACTGAAAGGCACGCCCCGCGAAGAGGGACTCCCTACCGTTGGAGAATGGCGGCATGACCCGCTGGAGCTGCGTCAGGAGCAGCAAAGCCCACCGATGGGGTTGTGGCAAATGTTACGCACCACCATGCTGAAGAATCCGATGATCTGGCTGCTGGGGGTGTCGTATGTGCTGGTGTATTTGATCCGCATCGCGCTCAACGACTGGGGCAACATTTGGCTGACGGAAAGCCACGGCGTGAATCTGCTCAGCGCTAATGCCACGGTGATGCTGTTTGAGGTCGGCGGCTTGCTCGGTGCGCTGTTTGCCGGCTGGGGATCGGATTTGCTGTTCAGCGGCCAGCGTGCGCCGATGATTTTGCTGTTCACGCTGGGGCTGATGGTTTCCGTCGCCGCGTTGTGGCTGGCGCCGGTTCACCACTACGCGCTGCTGGCTGTCTGTTTCTTTACCGTGGGCTTTTTCGTTTTTGGCCCACAGATGTTGATTGGTCTGGCGGCCGTCGAATGCGGACACAAGGCGGCAGCAGGTTCAATCACCGGTTTTCTCGGGCTCTTCGCCTATCTGGGGGCCGCGTTAGCGGGTTGGCCGCTGTCGTTGGTCATAGAACATTACGGCTGGTCGGGGATGTTCAGTTTGCTCTCGGTTGCCGCTGTCTTTATGGGTTTATTGCTGATGCCGCTGCTCATCGCGGGTATCGCCCCTTCTCTCAGTCAAAGGATAAAACAATGAAACTGACGCCTACCTCTACCCTGATTGCCTCTACTCTGGCGCTGGCTGCCTTCAGCAGTGCGGCACAAGCACAAGGTCGTCTGGTGGTCTATTGCAGCGCCACGAACGAGATGTGTGAAACCGAAACCAAAGCCTTCGGCGACAAATATGACGTGAAGACGTCGTTCATTCGCAACGGCTCCGGCAGTACGCTGGCGAAAGTCGATGCCGAGAAGAAAAACCCACAGGCGGATGTGTGGTACGGCGGTACGCTGGACCCGCAGTCTCAGGCGGGCGAAATGGGTCTGCTGCAACCGTATAAATCACCAAACCTCACACAAATCATGGAGAAATTCCGCGATCCGGCAAAAGTAAAAGGCAACCTCTCCTCCGCGGTTTATGTCGGTATCCTGGGCTTTGGCGTCAATACTCAGCGTCTGAAAGAGAAAAACCTGCCGGTGCCAAAATGTTGGAAAGATCTGACCAAACCGGAATACAAAGGCGAAATTCAGATTGCCGACCCGCAAAGCTCAGGCACTGCCTACACCGCACTGGCGACCTTTGCTCAACTGTGGGGGGAAGATCAGGCCTTTGACTACCTGAAACAGCTCAACGCCAACGTCTCTCAATACACTAAATCAGGCATTGCCCCAGCGCGTAACGCCGCCCGTGGCGAAACGGCGATTGGCATTGGCTTCCTGCACGACTACTCGCTGGAAAAAGAACAGGGTGCCCCGCTGGAGCTCATCTCCCCATGCGAAGGTACCGGCTATGAAATTGGCGGCGTCAGCATTCTGAAAGGGGCGCGTAACCTCGACAACGCCAAACTGTTCGTTGACTGGGTACTGTCAAAAGAGGCTCAGGAGCTGGCGTGGAAGAAAGGCAAGTCCTATCAGATCCTGACCAACACCACCGCCGAGACCTCGCCAAACTCGCTGAAACTCGACGATCTGAAGCTTATCAATTACGACATGGATAAGTACGGTTCCACTGACGTGCGTAAAGCGTTGATCAATAAGTGGGTTAGCGAAGTGAAGATGGGTAAATAAAACATGATGACCTTCTTCGGATAAGGTTACGTAGGCCGGATAAGGCAACGCCGCATCCGGCAACGATTGTCACCCTGAATGCCGGATGGCGCATACGCTTATCCGGCCTACATCAGGATTGAACACCGGAAACGCTATGTCACAGACACTTGCACTCCATCCCGTGAAAAAACGGGATGCGATATTCCTTTGGGTTTTGCTCGGCTGGCTGGCATTTGCTCTGCTGCCGAGCTGGAGCCTGGACTACGGTCTGCTGGAGTCGACGCGCGACGAAATTCTCGACGCCTACAGTTGGTCACATTTCAACATTAGCTGGCTATGGTATCTGCTGCCGAGCCTGCTGCTGGTGCGTCCGTTTAATGAAGCCCGACGCGAACAGCGCAGCCGCCATTATCTTGACGCGGGCTGGGCATTCTTCTGCATGGCCTTTATCGTTGCCAGCGCCACCCTTGAAGGGCGCGGCTTAGGTTATGCCACCATCGTACTGTTTGTCGCCCTGGGCGCAATCATGACCCTGGCGCTTACCCGTCTGGAATGGCTAGGTGGTGACCGTTTCGTCATCGGTTCACTCACCGCGATTGTCGCGCTGATCGGTATTTTTATCGTCTGGCCGAGCATCGCGATTTTCATTCCGATGTTCACTAACGACACCGGGGAGTTTGCCCCGCTGGCGTTTATGAATGTGCTGTCCCAGGCGCATATTATTCAAGTGATCCTCAACTCGATTATGTTGTCGATTGCCGTTGGTATTGGCTGTACCTTCTTCGGTTTGGTGCTGGCGATCTACACCACCCGCATCGCCAAACGCAGCGCCATTATCGGACGTATTTTCTCGATTCTGCCGATCGTCACCCCGCCGTTTGTCGTTGGCCTGGGTGTCACCCTGATGATGGGACGCTCCGGCTACATCACCGAATTTATGGTCGAGTGGTTTGGCTTAACCAACACCAACTGGCTGTACGGCTTTACTGGCATTTGGCTGGCGCAAGTACTGGCCTTTACCCCGATGGCGTTTATGATCCTCGACGGCGCGATCAAAACCATTCATCCCTCGCTGGAAGAGGCGTCATACACCCTGCGTGCCAGCCGCTGGCAGACCTTTAACGGCGTATTTGTCCCGCTGCTGAAACCGGCGCTGGCGAACGCCTTTTTGATCGTGGTGGTGCAGTCGCTGGCCGACTTCAGTAACCCACTGGTGCTCGGCGGTAACTTCGACGTGCTGGCAACGCAAATTTACTTCTATATCACCGGCTCACAGCTCGACTACCAGGCCGCCAGTACGCTGGGCGCTTTCCTGCTGCTGTTCTCACTGCTGGTATTCTGCGTGCAGTACATGTGGATCGGTAAACGCTCGTACGTCACCGTTTCTGGTAAATCCTATCGTGGCGACGTGCAGCCGCTACCTGTCACGCTGGTGTGGAGCGTGGTTGCCCTGCTGGCGGTGTGGATTGCCTTTAACGCCCTGCTGTACGGAAGTATTTTCTACGGCAGCTTCACCGTCAACTGGGGCGTGGACTACACCCTGACGCTGGCGAACTTTACCAAATTGTTCGGCCAGGGAATGAGCGACGGTGCATGGCCTTCACTGCTCGATACCCTACTCTACGCCGGGATTGCCGCACCGATCACCGCCATCTTCGGTCTGCTTATCGCATGGATTGTGGTGCGTCAGCAGTTCAAAGGTAAGAAGACCATCGAGTTCACCACCATGCTGTGCTTTGCCGTACCGGGTACCGTCGCGGGTGTGTCCTATATTCTGGCCTTTAACAGCGCCCCGGTATACCTCACCGGTACCGCAGCCATCGTCATTATCTCGATGGTGATGCGTAACGTACCGGTCGGTATTCGTGCGGGTATCGCGGGCTTAGGCCAGATCGATAAATCACTGGATGAAGCCTCACTCAGCCTGCGTGCCGGTTCGCTGCGTACTATTACGCATATCCTGCTGCCGCTGCTGCGCCCGGCAATCCTCTCGGCGCTGATCTACAGCTTTGTCCGTGCTATTACCACCGTCAGCGCCATTGTGTTCCTCGTCACACCGGATACCCGTGTGGCAACGGCTTACATACTGAACCGCGTAGAAGACGGCGAATACGGCGTGGCAATTGCCTACGGTTCAATTCTGATCGTGGTGATGCTGGCGATTATTTTTATCTTTGACTGGCTGATCGGTGAATCACGTACTTCCCGTTCAAAAGCCAAAAACCAGGCGTAATGGAGCGCACTATGACTCAGAAAAATTTCGTTGAACTGCGCAACGTCACCAAACGATTTGGCAGCAACACGGTTATCGACAATATCAACCTCACCATCCCGCAGGGGCAAATGGTGACGCTGCTCGGCCCGTCCGGTTGTGGCAAAACCACCATTTTGCGCCTGGTTGCCGGACTGGAAAAACCGAGCGAAGGGCAGATTTTTATTGATGGCGAAGATGTCACCCACCGCTCTATTCAGCAGCGCGATATCTGTATGGTATTTCAGTCCTACGCCCTGTTTCCGCATATGTCGCTGGGGGAAAACGTCGGCTATGGTCTGAAAATGCTTGGCGTATCGCGCTCAGAGGTGAAGGCTCGCGTCAAAGAAGCGCTGGCGATGGTCGATCTGGAGGGTTTCGAAGACCGCTATGTCGATCAAATCTCCGGGGGGCAGCAGCAGCGCGTAGCACTGGCGCGCGCGCTGATCCTCAAACCAAAGGTACTGCTGTTTGATGAGCCGCTAAGTAACCTTGATGCCAACCTGCGCCGCAGCATGCGCGATAAGATCCGCGAGCTGCAAAAACAGTTTGATATCACCTCGCTGTACGTCACCCACGATCAAAGCGAAGCTTTTGCGGTGTCCGATACCGTACTGGTCATGAACAAGGGGCACATCATGCAGATTGGCTCACCGCAGGATCTCTATCGCCAGCCGGCCTCACGCTTTATGGCGAGCTTTATGGGCGATGCCAACCTGTTTCCGGCGACCTTCAGCGACAAATACGTGGATATCCACGGCTATCATCTGCCGCGCCCGCTGCACTTTGGCACGCAGGGGGAAGGCATGGTCGGCGTGCGCCCGGAGGCCATCACGCTTAGCGATCGCGGCGAAGAGAGTCAGCGCTGCGTGATCAGCCACGTGGCCTATATGGGGCCGCAGTATGAGGTCACGGTGGAGTGGCACGGGCAGGAGATTCTATTGCAGGTTAACGCCACGCGTCTGCAGCCGGACGTTGGCGAACAGTATTACCTCGAAATCCACCCGTACGGCATGTTTATCCTGGCGGATGCGGCATGACTTGTGCCTGATGCGCTGCGCTTATCAGGCCTACAGTTCGTGCTATTTGTAGGCCCGATTAGGCGCTTGTGCCGCCACCCGGCAATGCCTGATGCGCTGCGCTTATCAGGCCTACAGTTCGTGCTATTTGTAGACCCGATTAGGCGCTTGTGCCGCCACCCGGCAATGCCTGATGCGCTGCGCTTATCAGGCCTATAGTTCGTGCTATTTGTAGGCCCGATAAGGCGTAAGCCGCCATCGGGCAATAACGCTCAGCTTCGCGCTTTTAGCGCGGCGATATCCGCAGGCGTGGTGCGACAGCACCCGCCAATCAACCGTGCGCCCGCCGCCTGCCACTGCGGTAGATAATCCGCCAGCTGCGCGCAATGATCACCGTGATGATGCCAGGTTTTGCTCACCGCATCGTACTGCTCGCCCGAGTTCGGATACACCACCAGCGGCAGCGCCGTTAAGCCATGCAGATGCTGCAACGCAGCGGTGGTCTTTTCCAGCGCAATGCAGTTAATGCCTAACGCCACCACCTGCGGATATTGCGCGAGGAAAGCGACCACGTCGCGCAGCGGTGTACCGTCGATCAGATGTTCGCTGTCACGCAGGG
The DNA here is from genome assembly GCF_028069775.1 of Citrobacter sp. Igbk 17. Lineage (NCBI taxonomy): Bacteria > Pseudomonadati > Pseudomonadota > Gammaproteobacteria > Enterobacterales > Enterobacteriaceae > Citrobacter > Citrobacter sp. Igbk 17. The sequence continues at coordinate 205,141 of NZ_JANEWI010000001.1, forward strand.
TAAACGAGAACCATGCCCGCGCACGTGGATACGCGGTCAACAACTCAGCCAGTGCGCGAATTTCGGCAAAATTTGGCAGGGTTTCACAGGCCAGCAGATCGGCCCCGGCATCCAGCAACGCTTCAACACGCGAACGATGAAATGCCTGTAACGCTTCAATGCTTAACGCGTAATCGCCACGGTACTCGGAGCCATCGGCCAGAAAGGCACCATAAGGTCCGACGGAACCCGCCACCAGTAACGTCCCGGCCTGCGGATTTTCCGCCAGATACGCCTCACGCGCTTTGCGCGCCAGCTCCACGCTTTTGCCAATCAGCGCTTTCGACTGCGCCTCATCCAGGCCGAGCGTGGCAAAACCCGCGGGAGTTGCCTGATAGCTGGCGGTGATTGCGCACTGTGCCCCTGCCCGGAAGTAATCCAGGTGAACTTCGCGGATAAGCGCCGGGTTTTCTACCAGCACCCTGGCAGACCACAGGCTGTCGGCTAAGTTACACCCTCGCGCTTCCAGCTCCGTCGCCAGAGCACCATCCAGCAACAGGATATCCTGTTTATCAAGGAGAGCGCGTAACGGATTATTCTGCGACATGTTCTGGCTCCTGTTTTGCTTTACGGGGTTGAGTAAGGAAATAAGCACCATAACACAACGCGACAAACGGTAACCCGCACCACAACGCAATTCTCTGCGCCGGATCGAATGCCAGTCCCACACAGGCCACCAGGCACAGCACAAAACCCAGTACGGGTACCAACGGATACCAGGGGGCGCGATAATGCAATTCACTCAATGCGTTACCCTGCTGCAGATGGCGGCGGCGAAACACAAAATGCGAGGCGCAGATACTCAGCCATACCGCCACTACCGCAAATCCGGAGATCGCCGACAATGCGACAAACACCGTATCCGGGGCCACGACGCTGGAAAACAGCGCCAGCACACCGCCAAGCATACTGACCGACAGCGCCGTCAACGGTACGCCATTTTTCGTGACCTGCGCAAAACAGGCTGGCAGCGTTCGTTCATTCGACAGCGACCACAGCATGCGCCCGGAAGCATACAGCCCGGAGTTCGCCGCAGAAAGAATGGCGGTCAGGATCACGAAGTTAAAAATATCAGCGGCATACGGAATGCCCACTTTCTCAAACACCAGCACAAACGGGCTCTTCTCCACGCCGGCCTGCTGCATTGGGATTAGCGCCGCCAGTACAAACACAGTGCCGATAAAGAAAATAATCAACCGGGCGATGGTGGTACGAATCGCCACCGGGATCACCTTGCGCGGATTTTCCGTTTCGCCGGCGGCAATACCGATAAGCTCAGTCCCCGAAAAGGCAAAGTTCACCGCGACCATGGTCATCAGGATCGGCAGGCCGCCGTGCGGGAACCAGCCTTCCGCCGTGATGTTACTCAGTCCCGGTGCGGGTGAACCATCCTGCATCGGGATAAAGCCGAAAATAGCCGCTCCGCCGAGGAGAATAAAAGCGATGATGGTGACCACTTTCACTAACGAAAACCAGAACTCCCCTTCGGCAAAAAAGCGTGTAGAGATAACGTTGAGGGCAAAAATAATCGCGCAGAACACCACACACCAGATCCATACCGGCACCTGAGGAAACCAGTACTGCATACAGAATCCGGCAGCAGTAAAGCTCGAACCCAGCGCCACAGTCCAGGTCAGCCAGTAGAGCCAGGCGACGGTATACCCCGTCGCCGGTCCGAGGTAGCGCGCAGCATAGACGTGAAACGCCCCGGTTTCCGGCATCGCGACCGACAACTCGCCCAGGCACTGCATCACCAGCCAGACCACCAGCGCACCTATCAGATATGCCAGCAGCGTTCCCGCCGCCCCCGTGGTCGAGATGATGTACCCGGTATTGAAGAATAACCCTGTGCCAATCACGCCGCCTAAGGAGAGCATAATCAGGTGACGCGTTTTCATCGTGCGCTTCAGTGGCGCATTTTGTTGTGTTGTTTGCATATAACCTTCTAAACGTATGGACATCTAAACATCCAAAGAAGGTTTGTTATACCGTGTTTGTTAACAGAATGCAAAGTCAACCCTGCACCAGATGCAGATGCCCGCGTCGGGCGCTTAACACTGGATGAGGGTTAATAATGAGATATAAAAAGGGCCGCCAGCTCATAACGCCTCCGTTGCCAGACTGTATGTAAACTCTGGCAACAGAGCCGCCGACTTGCGTTCATCCGGAAGTAGGAAGCGAATGTTCCCGTTCATACAACCGGATGACCCTCAGGAACCGCTGGCCTGGACCGTCATCTGCGATTTACGGCTCATCAGAATAAATACCGCCAGACCGGCCAGCAAAATCCCCGGCGCAGACGCCGCCATTACGCCCACAGTTCCGGTGCCCAGCGCCAGCATTTTCACGGCCAGCAGCGGGCCGCTCATCGCGCCCAAACGTCCGACTGCAACGGCGGTGCCCACGCCGGTGGCGCGAATCTGCGTGTTATAAAACAGAGGCGCCAGCGCATACAGCACGCTTTGTCCGCCGGTGGCAAACATGCCAGCAACAAAGCCGGCCATCAGCATGCCGCTCCATGACGAAACCGTCCCCAGCGCCAGCAACGAGACCAGCATCCCGGTGTAAATCAGTAACGACATCACCACCGGACGTAGCTTGTCCATCAACGCCCCGAGGATTAACGTGCCGCTGGCCGCACCGATTTGCAGAGCAAACATCACGCCTGCCGCCTGCGATGGGCGAAAGCCCTGCTCCACCAGCAGCATCGGCAGCCAGTTAATCAGCATGTACACCACCAGCAAGGTGAAGAAATAGCACAGCCACAGCAGCAGCGTAGCGGTCGCGGTAGCAGGAGCGAACAGCGCGCGCAGCGGCGCAGCGGCCACCTGTGTTTGCTGGGTATAAACCTGTGATTCCGGCAGCCAGCACATCAACAGCAGCACCAGCAGCAGCGGGATCACACCTCCCACCCAGAATACCGTTTGCCAGGCAGACGCCAGGCCGCTAAACCCGAGCGCCGCCGCCAACGCTGCACCAATTGGCACACCGCAGTACATCAGGCTCACCGCTGTACCACGAAAACGCGGGCCCGCTGCTTCGGAGGTTAAGGCAATCAGGTTCGGCAATGCGGCTCCCAGTCCGACGCCGGTCATCAGGCGGGCGATGACTAACGTTGAAAAGTCCCACGACAGCGCTGTTGCCAGGGAGAACAGGCCAAACAGCGCCACGGAGCCAATGAGAATGCGCTTGCGCCCATAGCGGTCGGCCAGCATGCCGCCCACCAACGCGCCGGGCAGTAATCCCAAAATCCCGGCGCTGAAGATCCAGCCCATTTGCATTTTATCCAACGCAAAGGCTTGAGCGATACCAACGGCAGCGATACCGGCAGCTTGTAAATCCAGCCCCTCCATCAGGGCGACTAAAAAGCAAAGCCCGACGGTCAGCGTCAGGCGCGAAGAGGATGCGGGGGTACGGGTCGTCATAAGATGTCCCTCAGAGGTCACGATGCAGGTGAATCGCGGCTGATACATTGCCAGCCGCGTAATCATTTTTACTTGCTGTTGCGCAGATCCAGCGCCACATCAACGATCATATCTTCCTGGCCGCCGACCATTCGGCGTTTGCCCAGTTCAACCAAAATATCGACCGCGCTCAAACCGTAACGCGCTGCCGCCACTTCGCAATGGCGCAGGAAGCTGGAGTACACCCCGGCATAGCCCAGCGCCAGTGTTTCACGATCCACCCGCACCGGGCGATCCTGCAGCGGGCGCACCAGATCGTCGGCGGCGTCCATCAACGCATAAAGATCGGTGCCGTGCTGCCAGCCGAGCTTATCCGCCGCGGCGATAAACACCTCCAGTGGCGCATTACCCGCGCCTGCGCCCATCCCCGCCAGGCTTGCATCGATACGATCGCAGCCCTCTTCCACCGCGGCAATTGAGTTCGCCACACCGAGGCTCAGGTTATGGTGGGCGTGCATCCCGGTTTCCGTTTCCGGTTTCAGTACGGCTTTCAGGGCGCGGAAGCGGGCGCGAATATCGCTCATGTTCATCGCCCCGCCGGAATCGACCACGTAGATACAGGTGGCGCCGTAGTTTTCCATCAGCTTCGCCTGCTGCGCCAGATTTTCCGGCGTGGTCATGTGGCTCATCATCAGAAAGCCGACGGTATCCATGCCCAGTTCGCGTGCATACTGAATATGCTGGGCCGACACATCTGCTTCGGTACAGTGGGTCGCCACGCGCACGACCCGCGCACCGGCCTGATACGCATTTTTCAGATCGTGAATGGTGCCGATACCCGGCAGTAATAACGTGGCGATTTTGGCGTGTTTCACCACCTCCGCTGCGGCTTCAATCCACTCCAGATCGCTGTGTGCACCAAAGCCATAGTTAAAGCTGGAGCCCTGTAAACCGTCACCGTGTGCCACTTCAATGGAATCGACTCGCGCGTCGTCCAGCGCTTTGGCAATCTGGCGCACGTTATCCAGTGAATACTGGTGACGAATGGCGTGCATGCCATCGCGCAGGGTCACGTCAGAGATATAAAGTTTCTTACCGTTCATGCTGCTTCTCCTGCCTGACGGGTGAGTGACTGCGCCATCTTCTCTGCGGTCGCCAGCGCACTGGAGGTCATAATATCGAGGTTGCCGGCGTAGGCTGGCAGGTAATGCGCCGCACCTTCCACTTCCAGATAGACCGCAGTTTTCAGCCCGGAGAACTGGCCGATACCCGGCAGATTCACTGGTTTATCCTCAGGGATGACGTCAAACTGCACACGTTGCTTCAGGCGATAGCCCGGCACATACGCCTGTACCGCCGCAGCCATTTCATTAATCGACGCCTCAATTTCCGCCTGCGAGGCCGCTTCACTCAGTACATACACCGTATCGCGCATCATCAGCGGCGGCTCGGCAGGGTTAAGCACAATAATGGCTTTACCTTTTTCCGCGCCCCCCACCACTTCAATCGCCTTCGACGTGGTTTCAGTAAACTCATCGATATTGGCGCGGGTGCCCGGCCCCGCCGATTTACTGGCAATTGAGGCAATAATCTCGGCGTAATGGACACGTGCCACACGAGAAACCGCCGCGACCATTGGGATCGTCGCCTGCCCGCCGCAGGTCACCATATTGACGTTCTGCTGATCAGCGTTGGCTTCCAGATTCACCACGGGTACGCAGTATGGGCCAATGGCCGCGGGTGTGAGATCGATCAGGCGAATGCCTGGTTTCACCGCCCGTAAGGCGGCATCGTTTTTCACGTGCGCCCCCGCGCTGGTGGCATCAAAGACGATGTCAATATCGGCAAACTCCGGCATCGCTATCAGCCCCATCACCCCTTCGTGAGTGGTGGCAACGCCCATGCGCCGGGCGCGTGCCAGACCATCGGACTCCGGATCAATACCGACCATCACCGCCATGTCCAGATGCGTGCCGTGACGCAGAATTTTAATCATCAAATCGGTGCCGATGTTGCCGGAGCCGATAATGGCGACTTTACGCTTACTCATGACTGACTTCCTTTTGTAACCGCCGCAGAAAAGGTGGCGGCGACTGAACCAATACCGTCGATATGGGCTTCAAAACGATCGCCCGCATTCACCGCCACCATCGGACCTAACGCCCCGGTGAGAATGATGTCTCCCGCACGCAGCGGCTCGCCGAGGCTGGCCATTTTGCGCGCCAGCCAGACGGCGGCGTTGATCGGATGCCCCAGACATTCGCTGCCGCGTCCGCTGGAGACCTCTTCGTTATTGCGCGTCATTGTCATCGCACAGTTTTTCAGATCTAATCCCGCCGGACGTTGCGCCGGACCACCGACCACATACACGCCGCAGGAGGCGTTATCCGCCACGGTATCGACAAACTGAATTGACCAGTCGCGGATACGGCTACCGACCACTTCCAGCGCCGGTAATACCCACTCAATGGCGTTGACCAGCTCATCAAAGGTGGTGTCGGCATCAGGCAAATCGCGGTTCAGTACCAGCGCAATTTCGGCTTCAATACGCGGTTGCAGCACGCGGGAAAACGGGATAGTTTCGTTGTCGCCGTAGCACATGTCGGCAAACAGCGTACCGAAGTCCGGTTGATCGACACCCAGCTGTTGCTGCACTTTCGGGTGCGTCAATCCCACTTTGCGCCCAACCACGCGACGCCCGCGCGCCGCATCGTACTGCACGTTGATGCGCTGAATAGCGTAAGCCGCCTCGGCGTTGTCCATGCCAATCAACTCACGCAATGGCCCTATCGCTTCGCCCTTTTCCTCCGCCTGACGTAAATCGGCGGCTAACTGCTCAAGATTTTGCTTCGTCATGTCCGTTCCTTAAGGGCGTGCGAGGAAGTTCAGCACCAGCTGATTAAAGGCTTCCGCATGTTCCCACTGCGCCCAGTGCCCGCAATCGCGGTAAATGTGCAGCTCAGAGCCAGCAATACCGGAAAGCAGACGCAGCCCCGCATCCATCGGCACAAAGCGGTCGTTGCGCCCCCAGACGATCAGGGTCTGAGCTTTGATTTCCGCCAGACGTGGACCGAAATCCGGGAATTGTTTCGGGTTAGCTTCCAGACTCTGAACAAAATTGTCCAGGTGGTCGCGGCGCGACAGCATGTTGTTCAGACGCGCCTCAAACAGCGATTCGGTCAAATCACTGGTATCGAAAACGAAGATTTCCATCATCAGTTTCAGGTTTTCGATGGTCGGTTCGCGATACAGCTGATTCAGGCGCTTGATTCCTTCGGTCGGCATCGGGGTAAACAGGCTCATGCCGCCCGTCCCGCCGCCCATCAGCACCAGTTTGCCCACGCGTTCCGGCCAGCTCAGGGTAAATGCCACTGAGCTGTGGCCCCCCATCGAGTTACCCAGCAGATGAATTTTCTGAATATCCAGTTGATCAACCACACTTTTCAGGATGCGGGCATTGAGATCGGATCGCGACCCACGGTTAACGATCCCATCGCTTTTTCCCCAGCCAGGACAATCCAGCAGGATCACCCGATAACCGGCCTCCACCAACGGATCGATATTACGGCTGAAGTTCGCCCAGCCCGTCGCCCCCGGTCCTGAACCATGTAACAGCACGACGGTTTCTTCGCCCTGCCCACAGTCATTAAAATGCACACGCAGGGTTTCACCTGCTTCCTGCACCTCCAGAAAACGGCTGGTGGCGGCTTCGGTTTGCGGTTGGTAAGTCATCATGTTCTCCTGCATATTCAGTTCTGTGTAGTGGCACTCAGGGAGCCAAACCCGGCGATCCACTCCGGGATCGGGCGGTAATAACGGCCTTCACTGCGCCAGTTGCCAAAGGCAGAAATGGCGGCGAAGGCGGCAACCCAGGTTTTAACTTCGTGTGTTGATTTGCCCGCCATCGCGGACAACTCTTCATTACTGACCGTATCCAGCTCCTGCAAACGTCCCTGCTCAAGCAGGGTCATAAAGCGGTTATCCCAGACGGGGTTAAGCGGGTGCAGTGTGTTTTGATCGGTCACGAACTTCTCGGCGGCGCTGATTACCCGCTGCTGGCGCAGTTCTCGCTCGTTTTCGGGTAGCTGTTTGCCGCTGCCGAGCAGACGGTCACGCATATGCGCGTCAGCCTTTGCCAGTTCCGGTACCGGCGGCTGATGCGACAGCCCACCGGAACCTAAAAACAACACACGCTTATTCAGCGAACTGGCGAAACGACCAATCGCTTCGCCGAGCATACGAGTACGCTGGAAGCCCGGTAGCGGCGTGGCGACACCGTTAATAAACACGGGTAACACCGGCACCTTATCCAGACCGCCGAGCAGAAACTCCAGCGGCTGCGCAAAGCCGTGATCGACCTGCATGTTGTAGGAAACGGCAAGATCAATGCCGCTTTTCATCACCGCGTGGGCACAAGCTTCAGCGAGATCTGTCGGCACCGGCAGTTCCCCCGCCGCGCTGCCGAAATCGCCAATTGCCGTGGCACCTACGCCTAAACAGAACGGCGGCATCACGTCATAGAAAAAACCGTTGTAATGATCGGGGGCAAACAACACCACCAGTTCAGGATCGAACGCCGCAATGCGTGCACGCGCGCTGGCGATCACGCCGTTGACTTCATCGAGCACGTATTGCGCCGGGTCGACATAGCCCACCAGCGGCGAGTGGGAAAGACAGTGAAGATAAGCGTGCATATCAGGCTACCTTTTCAACAAGAAGATCGGCATTGACGCGAGTCAGCGTCATCACCGACGCCAGTTTATTCAGGGTATTGCCCAGGGTTTGCGGAATGGCAACGGCAGCAACAAAGCGATCCGGGCGCATCACCACCAGCGCGGCGTTATGCTGAGCAAACCAGGCACGCAAACGGTTCTGCGTATCACCAATGCGGATAACGCCGTCATGGTTATCCTGATCGGTGGCAATCTGCGTATCCGGCACCACCTGAATAAACCGCGTGCCCAACGCCTGCCACTGCAGGATCTGCGCCTCGCTCATGCCCCACAACGGATTACAGCCCCAGCCAATGACCGCAAAATTCGCCCCGATAACGTTGTCGAGCAGCGTCACCTCGCCCGTTTCCCGCGTCACCTTCGGCTGGATAAACATTTTGCCGACCGGTGACGTTTTCGCCTCGCCTTCACGTACCAGCGCCCCGACGTGATACTGCGGCATCGGTTTAAAGCGCATTTCCAGGAAGTAGCGTTTGACTGGCGGAAGGTAGTTCAACAACCAGGAGACTCCGTCGCGCACCGCGCCGTGCCAGCGTTTCGGCGGAGCCAGCACGTTGCCTGCGGTAACGGACAAATCAATCATCGCTTTGGCGTGGTCACGGCGTTCCTGCTGGTAGGTATCCAGCAGCGCATCACCGGCTTTACCCTCGATCACCAACGCCAGTTTCCACGCCAGGTTGAAGGCATCACGCATGCCGCTGTTGTAACCCTGCCCCTGCCAGACCGGCATAATGTGCGCCGCGTCGCCTGCCAGCAGTATGCGGTCAATCCGAAAACGTTCGGCCAGACGGGCGTTATGGGTATATACGCGTTGGCGGATCAGCTCGACGTTATCCGGGTTCGGCAGCACTTTGCTCAACAGCTGGCGCATATTCTGCGGCTCACTCAGTTGCGCTTCGGTTTCCCCCGGCATCACCATAAATTCAAAACGACGCACCGCATGAGGCAGAGCGGCAGAGACATACGGACGCACCGGATCGCAGCACAGATAGACATGCGGTGTGCTGAGCGGGTCGTTGGCGATATCCACCACAATCCACTGATTCGGCGCGGTTTTGCCTTCAAACGGTACATTCAACGAACGTCTGACATTGCTGCCGCCGCCATCGCAGGCCACCAGCCACTGCGCCTTCACCGTTTCGCGCTGACCGTCTGGCGTTTTCAGGTTCAGCGTCACTTCGCCGTTTTGTTGGCTGAAGGCTTCCAGTTCGCGGGAGAACAGGCAGCGCACATTGGGAAAACGCGACAGCCCTTCCAACATCACCGCGTCCACTTGTGGCTGAATGAACGCGTTGCGGCGCGACCAGCCAAATTCGTCGGTCATCGGCTGGATATCGGCAAAGCAGCGGCCTTTCGGCGTAAGAAAGCGCATCGCGTGCCACGGCGTGGTATGCGGCAGAACGTTTTCGACCAGGCCAACGGACTGCATGGTGCGCAGCGCTTCATCGTCAATGCCGATGGCACGGGGATAGTCGATCAGTTTGTCGAGTTTCTCCACCACCAGTACCTCAATGCCCATCTGGCCAAGGTAGTTGGCCATCATCAGCCCTACCGGGCCGGCACCAGCAATCGCCACCTGCACGGTGTGCTGTACAGCAGGCTGGATATCCGGGTTTATCGTTGTCATTTCAGAACCTCACTACTCGGACAAAACGCAATTGCAGACCCTGGCGAGGTGCAACTCATTTCGTTAAAAAAATGTGAATAATTTTTTATTGTGCGGTCAGTATAGGAGTGGGTTTTTGCGCTACAATCAAAACATGCCTGGATGTGCACTAAGTGCACAACGTTGTTTTACCTGTAGATTTGTCAATAAATATGAAAAATGACGACGCTGCCGAATACAAAACCGTACGCGGATTAACGCGCGGATTAATGTTATTAAATATGTTAAACCGGCTCGATGGTGGAGCCAGCGTTGGCCTGCTGGCTGAGCTGAGCGGCCTGCACCGCACCACGGTCAGGCGACTACTGGAAACGTTGCAGGATGAGGGTTACGTCCGGCGCAGCCTTTCCGATGACAGCTTTCGTTTAACCATTAAAGTCCGCCAGCTCAGTGAGGGATTTCGTGATGAGCAGTGGATTTCTGCCTTGGCTGCCCCGCTGCTGGGCGATTTGCTGCGCGAGGTCATCTGGCCGACCGATGTTTCCACCCTGGATGTGGATGCAATGGTGGTGCGCGAAACCACCCACCGCTTCAGCCGCTTATCGTTTCACCGCGCGATGGTTGGACGTCGCTTACCGCTCTTGAAAACCGCCTCCGGCCTGACCTGGCTGGCATTTTGCCCGGAGAATGAGCGTCAGGAACTGATTGAAATGCTGGCCTCGCGACCCGGAGAAGAATACCAGTTGGCGCGTGAGCCACTGAAGCTCAATGCCATCCTGACCCGCGCGCGGAAAGACGGCTTTGGCCAGAACTATCGCGGCTGGGATCTGGAGGAAAAAATCGCCTCCATCGCCGTCCCCATTCGCAGCGAACAGCGGGTGATCGGCTGTCTGAACCTGGTGTATATGGCCAGCGCGATGACCATCGAACAGGCTGCGGAAAAACATCTTCCGGCCTTACAAAAGGTGGCAAAACAGATAGAAGATGGCGTCGAATCGCAGGAGATTTTGGTTGCCGGGAGGTGAGGTGGATCACAGTTATACGCATCATCTGATTGATAGCTGGAATGATTCACTCATCAGCCGATATCACGTGGTGTCATCTTGCTTAAATGATATCTTCATTGCAGAGTGTGCATTCATTTTCTGCCAGGAGGCTACATGTTAAAGGTCATTGCTGAAGATTTTATAAAACCTGAATATATTGAAACCGTTCTCCCTTTGTATCGTGAACTCATATCCGCCACGAAGAAAGAACCACTCTGTCTTGCTTATGACCTCTATATTGATGAAAAAGATCCCGGCCATTTTATTTTTATAGAAGAATGGCCAAACCACGCGGCGCTTGATGAACATTGTGCGAGCGAGCATTTCAGACGACTTGTGCCGTTAATCGATCAATACACGCGCAAAGAAGCACGTTACATATTGATGAATAACATCGTAAATCCAGGGGCGCAAAGTCTCTTGTGAAGAAGCTTTAATCTTTCCTCCTGTATAAGGTTACGCTACTCTCACAAATGCGTTCGCTGGTAACATGCTTCGGGACATGTAGCTTGATTAAGTCACGGAAAGACTTAGGCTAAAATATGGTACTTGATTGCAAATCGAAGGATAAAAAATGAAAAAAACGACTCCAGAATATACGACTGTTGACTTATCTCGTTGGGCAAGAAAAGAGCATTTTGAGGTATTTCAGTCTTTTGCTCAAAGTACCATTAACCAAACTGTTCTGTTAGACATTACCGCGGTACTAAAACATATAAAAGAGGTTGGCTGGAAATTTTACCCTACTATGATTTCCCTCCTTGCTAACGTTGTCAACAAGCATACTGAATTCCGTATGGCCATAAAAAACAATGAGCTTGTCATATGGAATGAAATTCATCCAAGTTATACCATTTTCCATAATGAAACTGAGACTTTTTCATCATTATGGAGCCGCTACGATGGCAATATTCATCACTTCCAAAACACTTATTCAGAAGACGTTGCACGCTATTGTCATAATCTTTCTTATTGGCCGAAGGGAGAGTCTCCGGAAAATGTATTTTTCGTATCGGCTATTCCTTGGGTAAGTTTTACCAGTTTTAATATCAACATTGCGAACATGCAGAACTTTTTTGCCCCCATGTTCACACTTGGAAAATACTATGAACAAGATGGGAAAGTAGTGTTACCTCTCGCCGTTCAGGTACATCACTCCGTGTGCGATGGTTTTCATTTAGCAAGACTAATCAATGAACTACAGGAAATGAGTCATGACCTACGGCACCATTCAGAGGAACGCAACGTCTGATGCAGCAGACGTTTCTTTATATAGCGTGAACAGCAAGAATAATCGCCATGTCTGCGAACAAGCGGGGTCGACATGAACGGTCTGGGAAGAACATAAATTGGGGTTCGCGATAGCAAAGGTAATACCTAAAGCTTTCGCAAAAGTCTGGCCGGATTGCCAGCATACACGCCTTTTACCAGCACGGGCTTTGTCACCACACTACCGGCACCAATCACCGCACCACTGCAAATTTCCGTTGTTAAAATTGTGGCTCCACTCCCCACCGTTACTGCATTGCCTAATACAATATTAATCCAGCTTTTTGCAGAAGCGTCAGGACTTCCGCTCTTGAAAAGATCGTTAGCAAAGGTCACGCCATGCCCTATAAAGCAGTCCTCGCCTAAGGTAACGTTCTCACAGATGAAAGTATGGGACTGCACTTTAGTTCTATCGCCTATGACGCATCCCTTTTGTATCTCAACAAATGGTCCGACAAACACATCATGGCCCAGGTCGCATTCATAAAGATTCACAGGCATGACTATTGTGACATTTTTACCTTGTTTTACGTCACGAATACCACTTTCAATAATATTCATATCAGCACTGTCCTTACTCAAGATAATACGTCTCAGCATTGAAAACCTGAATTTTCAGGAACTCCTTCGCTATCTATCATCAGATAGCCAAGGCCAGAAATTTCAACTAATGCGTTTCTTTTAGCGATAGTACTTTATCTATTTTTTTACAATCAACACATCTTATCAGACATGTTGATTATAACAAACTTACAATTTATAAAATCTGCCATAATGACAGATTTCTTTAATTTATAATTAGAGATTTGCAACGTTATGATATACTTTTTGAACATCATCATCATCTTCAAGGGCATCAACAAGTCCTTCAAAGATTTCTAAATCTTCTGGTGAAAGTTCAATTTCTGATTGAGCTATCATTTCTAATTCTGTGGTTGAGAATTCAGTAATCCCCGCTGCTTTGAGGGCTGCAATTCCTTTATGGAGGTCTGTAGATTCAGTGTAAATAATGATGTTGCCTTCTTCTTCGGTGACATCACGAACATCAACTTCAGCTTCAAGCAAAATTTCAAAAATATGGTCAGGGTCAGTGCCTTTAAATACGATCACACCTGTATTATCAAACATGTAGCTGACAGAACCTGCCGCCCCGATATTCCCGCCTTTTTTATTGAAGATTGAGCGAATATTAGCAATCGTGCGGTTAACGTTTGAAGTCAGGGTTTCAGCGATAATCATGGAACCACTTGGACCAAAGCCTTCATAACGTCCTTGCAAGAACGTTTCGCCGCCGCCACCTTTGGCTTTATCAATAGCTTTATCAATAACATGCTTTGGAACCTGGGCTTGTTTCGCACGTTCAATAACGAATTTTAAAGCTGTGTTTAATTCTGGGTCTGGTTCACCTTGTTTAGCCGCAGCATAGATTTCCACACCGAATTTTGAATATACTTTAGACGTTGCACCGTCTTTAGCCGTTTTTTTACCAACAATATTGGCCCATTTACGTCCCACTGGAATAGTCTCCTCGAAAATTTATTTACATAACAGGCAGGTTAATAACCTGCCTGTTTTTCCCGCCATATTATATCACCATATGTAAATTCTCGTCTATGAGAAATAAAAACATCCAAACCTTACGGAGTGTTACTTTAATTTCATCAATAATTAACATTATGGATAAGTTATTCCAAAATTTTATTCTGGTGCTTCTGTTTTTATTTTTAATAATGGAGTCGCAGCAATAATAGATAAGACAAGAGAATCAAAAGTAATAACCCCGGCATAGTCCCGCGTTCACTTTTTATATAAAACGCTCACATTTTCTTCTGACACAAAGCCACTTTTGCGTCCACATACCTGCCCAGTCTGACTGAATGCAAAAAAAACCGAAACACTGCTTTTGAAAAGCGCAGCGTTTCGGCATTCATTCACTCTGAAGGACGTCAGACTTTCAGCAGTTTCACCGTCTCGTCGATGTCAATTTCATCTTCCGAGAAGATCAGCGTCGTGCCCTGGAAGGTTGTGATCGCCAGCTTTTTCAGTGTGCGCATTTCGCCTGGCTTCACGTCTGATTTCGGTCGGATGCTGTTCATCAGCACGCCGACAGACAGCACCGCGTTTTCTTTATCGATACGGGTTTCAACCGGTACTTCTTCGCTGTACACCAGGTAAGACTTGATCGCTGTGAGCTTCAGGCGCTCGCCCGCGATATAGATGTACTTGCTGTCGGGTATGACTTTCACCGCATAGGCAGACAGGCCTTTGTTGTTGGTGGTGGGTTCAAAAGTCACCGCCGCGTCTTTCTTGATCAGCTCAGGATTAGCAACCTTAATCACATGAAAATAGCGGTTGTCGCCGTTTTCATCTTTGATAAATCCAAAGCCTTTATCTTTAAACCACGTTGTGATTGTTCCGTTCATTGCTGTTTCCGCCTGATTAAACCGAATACTCGTAGAGTATACCTACTCAATTTGCGCGCAGTGTAAAACACAGGCCCCGTCTTTGGCTACTCGTTACCCCAGCGATTGAGAAACTCCGCGATATCATCAATACGCTGTGCGTCGACGCCGGCCACCGTTGCCATCTCCTGCTGCGCGTCTTCGCTGATCTCTTCGTTGTTCATCAAACGGGTGATCAGTTGCTGGAAGTAGTGCGCCAGCGCATCGCGTTCGTCATCGCTCACCGGCTTTGCGGCCTCGGTCGCGTACTCATCGGCGATATCATAATATTTTAGCGGAATGTCGTTGTTCATCAGGTGCTCCGGGGTAAATGCGTGTGCCAGCAGTTGCCTGCCGCGTCTGGGGTGAATGATAGCATTGTTATTTCATGGTTCGCGATCTGTTTTATTGGTTGCAATATGTTGCATTTAACCAATATATTTCTGAAGCCGCTTCGCATTTATTTTATTCAGTTCGGTATAATAATTTTAGTGAAATAAAAGTGTAATGAAGAAAGTTTTTATTTTAACCGCAGTACGAAGATGCCTTAATAAACATAAAGTGACCCTATAGTTAAAAACCTTTCCTGGTGTGCTACATGATTTAGCGATTTACCGCTAATTTAACGCAAGCAAATAAAGATTCACCCCGTAGGCCTGATAAGCGCAGCGCATCAGGCAGTGACTCGCCACCGTCCCCTTTCGAATAGAGGCTAACCAAACTCCCCGCTGCATTCCAGCCTACCGTTCATGCACTAAGCCAACAATGACTACGTTTGCCGGGTCTATAGTGCCCTCCGCCAGGTAGCCAATTCCTGCGTTTGCCCCCGCGCCAGTCCCCACATCGCCTGAGCACTGCCAGGAAGCAGAGCCACTGTACCTGTTGCCAGCACCAGCCCTACCGCATCACGTTCATTCATTGCTTTCTGACAGACGGCTCCACCAGGGTTATCAGAACAACTCGCCATATCTATCCCATGCTGACGTATCCATGCTGCCTGCGCATCCTCACTCCCGCCCATCAGGTTATTCTCCGCCGCATTCTTCCCGGCCTGCGCACCCGCTACCGCGCCACCCAGTATCGCATGCGCTATCAGCGCCGCTTCATCGCTTAATCCCAAATCATGACCAATAATATTCGCCAGGTACGGGGCCGATGTCCCCGCCAGCGCCGCGCCGGCATCTCCGCCCGCCAGCCCCTGAAGCGCTGCCGTCGCTGCCTGAATTCCACGCTGGAAATCACTCCCCGTACCATATTCCGCCTGTGCATCACGCCAGGTCTGCGTCTCTTTCAGCTCTTCCACCGTTTGTTACGTCAAATCCACCGTCGCCAGCAAACAGACCCGTCTGCTCCTGCACCGAGGCGTAATTTCTCAAGCCACATTGCCCGGGCACTGAGTCATTTTCTGAGCACAGGACTTGTTTTGAGCAACACTCAGCGTATTATTCTCCGCGATTAAAATCCTTTGATCTTAAAAAGACGACATAGAACGATCCCAACGCCAATAATAAAGCCACCGCCGCCACCTACTTTTAGATTATGCAGGGCTTCGGGCAAAGAAAAACTGAAGCTACCCCGGATGACATAATCAATAATAAGTAATGACAAATAAGCCAGTTCAGCCATGATAATCCCCGCAACTACAGAGAAGATAAAAAAGAGAACATTAATCATTTATCTCCCTCTCCCGCAGAGCCCGTACGTTTTTCTATACCTTTACCTGTTATTTCAGAGAAGAATGAGCCGCCAAAATCACCAAAAGCACCAGGAACACGGCTAGGGGATATTTCCTTCGAAATCCCAAAATCACCTTTTACTTCAGTATACTTCTGAAGTGTCGGGTTAAATTTCGGATCCCAGCCACCTTTCCACCAGTTTGCCCCTGCATTAACACCCCATGAAAGTCCTTTACCAATGCCATAACCGATACCAGAACCAGCACCATTAATAATCGCCCCAGACAGCGGGTCTTTGTCATCTATCCAGTTACCAAATGCACCACCTGCCGCATTCCAGCCTACAGTTCCCACCACTCGATTCCCCATACTGAACACATTCACCCAGCCCGCAATAGCTACGTTTGCCGGGTCTATAGTGCCATCCGCCAGGTAGCCAATTCCTGCATTTGCCCCCGTGCCCAGTCCCCACATCGCCCGGGCACAGCCAGGAAGCAGAGTCACTGTACTTGTTGCCAGCGCCAGCCCTACCGCATCACGCTCATTTATCGCTTTCTGACAGGCGGCCCCTCCAGGATTATCAGAACAGCTCGCCATATCTATCCCATGCTGCCGTATCCATGCTGCCTGCGCATCCTCGCTCCCGCCCATCAGGTTATTCTTGGCAACAAACAGCTATTAAAACCCTTTTAATCCTAAACACCGGGCTATAACACATCCAACACCGATAAATGAGCCAATCACACACCCCATGAATAAAACACGGCTTACACTATTCCATGTAATGTTCAACTTTCCTGTAACTATCCACTCAAAAATAGAGAAAAGGATATCTATACAAAGAAAAGAAAGGATAATTGATAAAAATGCGATCAAAAAAATAACCGATAAATCAGTTAAACTTGTCTGCCGATTACTCATTTTTTTCTCCCTGAATATGGGATTCAATTCTTTTACTCTCATATTCCGATGCGAAAGAAGCGGCTACATCACCAGCAATGCCGGGAATTTGGCTTGGTGTAATTTCCTTAGAAATCCCAAAATCACCTTTTACTTCAGTATACTTCTGAAGTGTCGGGTTAAATTTCGGATCCCAGCCACCTTTCCACCAGTTTGCTCCGGCATTAACACCCCATGAAAGTCCTTTACCAATGCCATAACCGATACCAGAACCGGCACCATTAATAATCGCCCCAGACAGCGGATCTTTGTCATCTATCCAGTTACCAAATGCACCACCTGCCGCATTCCAGCCAACAGTACCCACCAGGCCATTCCCCATACTGAACACATTCACCCAGCCCGCAATAGCTACGTTTGCCGGGTCTATAGTGCCATCCGCCAGGTAGCCAATTCCTGCATTTGCCCCCGCGCCCAGTCCCCACATCGCCTGAGCACTGCCAGGAAGCAGAGCCACTGTACCTGTTGCAAGCGCCAGCCCTACCGCATCACGCTCATTTATCGCTTTCTGACATGCGGCCCCACTCGGATTGTCGGAACAGGTCGCCATATCGATGCCGTGCTGGCGTATCCAGGCAGCCTGCGCATCCTCACTCCCGCCCATCAGGTTATTCTCCGCCGCATTCTTCCCGGCCTGCGCACCCGCTGCTGCTGATGATGAGCTGTCTCCCGCCAGAGCGCCTGCCATTCCCGCTGAGAGACTTGCCAGCATGCTGATGGTCTGCTTTTCCGCTTCGCTCAGCTCACTGACCCGCTTACCCGGATACATCGCCTCCATTATCGCTTTTGCCGCCAGCTCGCCTGAGACAGCCCCTGCCGCTCCCGCCGCCGCGCTGTTTCCCTGCATCGCCGCTGCCGCGCCACCCAGTATCGCATGCGCTATCAGCGCCGCTTCATCGCTTAATCCCAAATCATGACCAATTATATTCGCCAGGTACGGGGCCGATGTCCCCGCCAGCGCCGCGCCGGCATCTCCGCCCACCAGCCCCTGAAGCGCTGCCGTCGCTGCCTGAATTCCACGCTGAAAATCACTCCCCGTACCATATTCCGCCTGTGCATCACGCCAGGTCTGCGTCTCTTTCAGCTCTTCCACCGTTTTATCCGGGTAAACCTTCCGTGCTTCCTCCAGCGCATTCAGCTCCCCCTGCGTCCGCGCGATATCCGCCGCCTGGCTGCCGATATCCCCGATGAGGCTCACTTCCTGCAGCCGTTTCTGCTCTTTCTCTTTGTCAAAAATCGGGCTGATGCTGTCGTTCGCATGCTCTGTGTCACGGCTCAGACCCGCCACATCCTGCTGCTGATTCGCCGCGTCGCGAACCGTTATTGTCCCGTCCGCTACCGCCGCCTGCGTCGTCCCGTCCGCATGACCGCTGTTGCCCCCGACCGTGACCATCCCGACCGGCATGTTGCCTTTGAACCCGCCGCCCGTGTCTCCGGTGCCAGCGCTCATGCCAGCTCCCGCATGACTGACCGTAAAGTCCGCTTCGTTATGAATATCCCTGAAACCCAGCGTTCCGGTGTCCAGGCTGTTTTTATCCGCCGTCGCCGTCGAGGCGATTACCGCGCCGTCCAGCTGCGTGTGCCCGCCCACTGTTACGTCAAATCCACCGTCGTCGGCAAACAGACCCGTCTGCTCCTGCACCGAGGCGTAGTCGCTCTTCATCTGGTCCTGGCTGGCGCTGATATAACCTGAGCCGGACATGCTGCCGTAGGTAAAGCTGCCCCCGGCCGCTGCGCTGCTCTGCTTCGACCGGTAGTCATTGCTGTCCTGGGCACTGCTCATCCACAGGTCGCCACCGATATCCGCCACCACGCGGTCACCGCTGACCTGCGCCCCGTTCAGGATGGCGTCACGCCCGCTGACCAGCGAAACCGTACCGCCGCTGTCCAGCGTGGTCTCCGTCCACGCCGTGCCGTTACCCTTTTCACTGCCTTTTGCGCCGTTGACGTTGGCGAAGACGCTGATGCCGTAACTGTCAGCGTTGACGCCGATACCGACGCCCACCCCGCCCCCGCTGCTGCTGTTTGTGCCCGTCGTCTGTTGAGTGTTTGCCGCACCGCTCAGCACAATATCGTTCGCCGCCACCAGCGTGGTGTCACCACCCGCCTTTATCTGGCTGCCACCGATCAGGATATCGCCGCTGTTGCCGCTCTGGCCGCTGCCCGTCGCAGCGATAATCAGATTATTACCGGCACTCAGGGTACTGCCCGTCACGGTATCCGTCTGAACATGTTGCTCAGATTTGGCGCTCTGCGACGTCAGCGAGACGCTGATACCCAGCCCGCTGTCCGCTTTGTCGCTGGCCCGGGCAACCGCTGCCGCCTGCACCGCCTGCGCGCCAGAAAGCACCGCTTTGGTGGCCTGCAGTGTCGCCAGACGATCATCGCTCTCCCCCTTCGCATCCTGCGAAGTCTGCACTGCGCTGTTTACTGCGCTGCCTGCAGCCCCCGACAGCGCCACCGTCAGGCCGCTGCTCTTCTGCTCAAACGTCTCATCGCGGGTACGTTTATCATGTCCTGGCTCAATCACCACGCTGTCGCCGAGCATAGCAATATCTTTCTGTGCGATGATATCCGCACCGCCGATATGCACCTGCTGACCGGCGGAAATGCTGACGTTGCCGCCGGTTGACCCGACCGTGCTGAAGCTCTCGCTCTGGGTGGTGCCCTGCTCGCGTAAATCATGCGTGGTTTTACTGCTGCCGATGGAAAAACCGATCCCGCCCGTTCCCATCACGCCGCTTTTTTTCGTTTCTTTAAACCGCCAAGAGGTATCGGTATTGGTTGCGGCAATAATGTCGACGTTGTTTCCGGCACCGAGCGCCACATCACCATCACCGACGACGGCAGAGCCCTGTACCAGAATGCTGTTCCCGGCAGCTACAGTCACATTGTCACCGCTCAGCAACGCGCCTTTTTCACGCGTGGCGCTGTCTTCCTCAATCGTGTGGGTGGTCTTTTTATTGAGGAATCCTTTTTTGGTTTTGGTGGTTTCTTCGTAGTGGTAGTCACTTTCCGTCGCCGTAATGAGATTCACATCCCGGCCCACCGCTACGCCGATATCTCCCTGAGCAATCACATCGGTTGCCTGCGCATTCACATCGCGTCCGGCTATAATGACCGTGTCGCCACCGCTGGCAACTTCCGTACCCTGCTGGCGCACGGACTCATTGATGATGGTTTTTTTCTTCGCGTGGTAACTGTCGCCTTCAGCCGTGGCCTCGGCCAGCAAATTGACATCACGTCCGGCCTGCAGACCCACATCATTTTCCGCCGCCAGGCCCGCCGCGTGGGCGTTAATATCCTGACCCGCGATCAGGACCAGGTTATCGCCCGCAGAAATAGTGGTGCGATCCAGCCCGGAACGGTGTGATTCGCTGCCCCCGTCGCGGCTGTTCTCACGCGTGCTGGCCGCATTCAGGTTGAGATCGTTACCCGCAGTCAGCACCGCACTACCGCCAGCGTTCACGTCGCTTGCCGTCAGGTTGAGATTATTCCCGGCATTGATGCCAAGGTCCCCTCCCGCGCTGATGCTGCTTCCCTGCCAGCCCTGTGATGAACGGCTGGTCTCGTCAGTCCAGCGTCCGGCATGGCTCTGCGCATCGTTAATGTGATTCGCATTCACCGCAATATCTCCCGCAGCATTCATCTGCAGTGAATCGCCCGCCGAAAGCGTTGCGCCCGTGACGGTGATATTTGTGCCTGCCGATAGCGACAGCCCATCCTGTGCGGTAATCGACGCCGTCGTGCCCAGCAGCGTGTCTTTAAAACTCACATTGCCGTATTTATCCCACGCATTGATGTCAATCTGCTCCACCTGCGTCAGGTTATTGATGCTGCCGTCGAGACTTGTCAACTGAACCGTTTTTCCGCTAATAGCCGCGCTGATGTTATTGATATCACCAATAGCGCTCAGGTCGAGGTCGCCCCCGGCCTGCATCAGGCCATTGTTGAGATTGTTAATGCTGTTCTGGCTGTCGAGGGTCAGGGTGTTATTCGCCAGCAACGTACTGCCGGTGTTAGTGATAGTACCGCCTGCCAGCTGAACGTTATTTCCGGAGATGACGCTCCCGTTATTGACGGTGATATCCTTCGGCGACAGATAGAGCTTCGGTATCATCACCGTTTCACCGTTGACGGTCGCCGCTTCCCACCACAGCATGCTCTGCTCAAGAGAGGCAATTTGCTCCGCCGTCAGGGCCACGCCAAATTTCAGCCCCAGCGACTGCTGTGCGCCGGCGGCGCTGTCCATCAGATAACGCATTTGTTCCAGATCAGAACCTATACCGTTGATATAACGGCTTCCTGTCTGATTCAGCATCGCATTACTGACGTAGCGGGTATCGAACGCCGCATCACCAAGAAAACGGTAATCGTATTCCGGGTTCAGGTTGAGACGGTCCAGCATATACGCCGATCCCAGAAACTGGTTTTGATCGGTATAGGCGCTGTTGGTTTCACGTGGGGCATCGCCAGGCGTAATCCCCAGCAGTGCGTTCAACTCGACAAACAGAGCCGGGTCCAACTGACCCAAACCATCGAGCTTGGGGTTAATGTTGATCAGGTACGGGCTTTGCGGATCGTCGGAAACAACAAAGTAACCGTGTTGACCAGAAGGCAATGGATACTCACTGGTATCCACCGTTTTCTCCTGATTAATCTGGCTGTTCTTATCGGTAGAGACCGTGTCCAGCGTGGTATCCGCGACATTCCCGGCATCCAGCGTACCGCCGTTAATCTGCTGCAGGGCATCTTGCAGTTGATCGTTCCACTGCGGCGAATTAACGCTAACCGCTTCACTATCTGCCAGTGTCTGCTTTTGCACCCCAGCGTCGATGGTCTGGTTACTGAGTGCGTTCAGGGTAGGGGTAACGAGGGTGTTTATCGCCCCACCCGCACTGGGAGTGGTTGTGGTATTACTGATATCTTGCGAAAAATTAGCCAGAACAGTTCCACCAGACTGAATAACAGCGCGGTATGCCGTTCCTCCAGAGGTTTCCTCCCGGTCATTACCCTGAGCGATATAGTGAATCGGGCCGCTATTATATCTATCCGCGTCTACCGAAGCGGCAGGGGTCTCCCAGGTAAAACCTGATTGATCAGCAACATACGTCCGATAACGGGTGATCGTCCCGTCAGTCCAGGACTGATTTTGCAGGGTTGAACCGGAAAGGGACATATCCCCGCCCGCAAGCAACGTGCTGGCATTATTTTCCAGATGATCTGCCTGGATTACCATCCCGCGCGCGGCACTGATGCGCCCGGCACCGCCGTTTGCGGAGACTGAAAGAGTAGAACGTGAAATGGCGATCTCTTTTGCTGGGCTATTTTTCATCGCCCGGGGTGTTGCGATATCGCGACAGCTGGGGGCAGCTCCGTGCCCTGGGCTACCGCCTCCGCTGCAGGATTCGCTAACAACATAGCCATAGTCGATTCCCAGAGTAAGCTCTGACAGAGGAATGTCGGCATATCCCTCATTCAGCCATGCATACTGTTGTGTCAGATCTTCAGTGTTACCCTTGCTTACCACCAGCCCATCTCGCTGATTCAGCAGATACCCAGTTTTAATCGTGATATCGCCGCCCTGCGTCTCGATGGTGCCGGAAGTGTTGATGACCTCGCGGTTGGCATTTCCCGCCGCATCCTTCTGCATCCACAGGCTGTTGCCCGCAAGAATATCGCCGCGCTGATTGGTAATAGAGTCGGCATACAGCGCCATGTTATTTGCCGCATACAGCAGCGCCGTGTTGATGATTGCCCCCGGCGTATTGAGCGTGAGCGTTCCGCGCGTGCCGGTAAAACCGTCTACGGTAATATTGCCGTGACTGGTGACCATGATGTCACCCCCACCCTGTACCGTTCCGGCGGCATTAAGCGCCACGTTGCTGCCGCTGAGGCTGCTCGTACCGCTGCCGGTGGTGATTTGCCCATTGTTACTCAACTGCCCGCCTGCCGTCAGGTTGACCGCCTGCCCCTGCATGACGTTGCGGTTGTCGATGGAGCCCTCGCTGTTAATCGTGAGGATGTTGCCCGCAGCAAGCGTGCTGTTGGCGGTGAACGCATTCACCAGTTTCAGCGTCAGATTACCCAGCGCAACCACCTGCCCGAGCGCTTCCAGAGACTGGCTAGTGAGAGTCAAATCGCCACCGCTGAACAGTTTGCCAGCCGCATTCTGGTTCACGCGTTCGGCATTAACCGTCAGTTGAGACGTTCCTAACACCGTACCGTTATTGGTCAACTGCTGGTAATTGAGTGTTAGTTGTCCCGCCTGCGTCGTCCCCTGGTTAGTGAACTGACTCCCCGTCAGCGTTGCGCTGTCGGCAAGCCAGTTTCCGTCGTTGGTGGCCGTTGCCGCATTCAGAATGAGATTTGTCGCCTGTAACCAGCCTGCGCCGGAATACTGCGGCGTGGCGAGTCTCAACTCGGCGCCGGAAAGCAGCTTCCCCTCGTTCAGCGCGCGGGTTGTGGCGTTAATACGTGTGTTGCCGCCGCTCTGAATGAAGCCGTAGTTAAACATTACGGGCGTGGCGATCGCCAGTCCCTGACGGCTTACAATTTCCCCCCCTGCCAGGTTCGTCAGTTCACCGTTCAGCGCCAGCGTGGCGTCATTATCCCCCTGCAGTCGTCCGCTATTGGTTAACACACCGGACGTTATGCTTAGCGTCGTCCCCTGAATGCTGCCTGCGTTAGCCACCGATGCCGCATTGAGATCCAATGCGCCGCCGGTGAGCATGCTACCCGACACCTGTTGGTTGACCTCACCATTCATGGCTAACGTCAGGCCATTGACCCCGCTGATCGCCCCGGCGTTATCCAGCGTGGTGCCGTTTAACGTCAAATGACTCGCCGCCCATTGCCCGTTATTCGTCAGGGATAGCGCCTGGAGCGTGGCATTACCGAGTGCGGTGACTTTGCTGCCCTCTGCAGACGTGAAATTTTTGACGAGCATAAGCTGTAACGCATCCGCACTTTGGATTGCTCCGCTGTTAGTCAGCGACTGCGCATTGAGCAGAATCGATTGCCCCTGCCACGTTCCTGCGTTGGTCACATCGCCGGACGTCACTTTCAGCATTCCCTGGGTCAGTAGCGACCCACCCGCCGCATTCATCAGCTCCTGCTGCGGGGCTGCCACCGTCAGGTTTTGTAGGCCAATCAATACGCCCTGGTTATGAATACGATCCTGGCTTAGCGTCAGGGTATTTCCCTGTACCACCCCACTGTTTGTAAATTGCTGACCATTGAGCGTAATGTCACTTTCACTGAGGATGTTTCCGTCGTTCTTCAACTGCTGTGCAGCTAACGACAGAGCTCCCTGACTCATCAATTCGCCCGGCAGGGTAAATCGGTTACTGATGTCAGCCGTCAGTGCGCCAAGGCTGACCAACGCCCCCTCGTGCCGCCAGTCATCAGACGTCACCGCGACCTGTTGTCCCTGCAACGTGCCCTGCGTGATCAGAGTATCCACATCAACGGTCAGCGCGCCGCCGCTCAGCGTCAGTGACGTTGTGTCCGTGCTGAGCGTATCGCTGCGTAAAGTCAGTCCGTTAGCCCCCTGCCACAAGCCATTGTTACGTAGCGTCGTTGCCGCAAGCGTGAGTGAATCCCCCACGATACGCCCGGTGCTGGTCAGGTCGTTTGCGGTGAGCGAGAGCCCGCCGCCGCTTTGAATTTGCCCGACATTGGTCAACTGCCCGGTCAGTGTCCCTTCCAGGCCACGTAAGCCGTTAAGCACCCCGCTGTTATTGAGCGTATCGGCTGTCAATGTAAGGGTATCACCCTGCATCACCCCGGCGTGTTCTACCGTACCCGCATTCACCGTCAGCGCATTACCGGTTAACCATTGCCCCGTTGTCTCCGTCGTCAGAGTACCCGCAGAAATCAAGGCGCTGTCATTACCCTGAACCAGACCACCGTTCTGAACAGTGTTTCCGTCGAGAGTGATAGTATTCGCCACCAGCATGCCGTTATTTTCCAGCGCTTGCGCCGAGAGTTGTGCACTCTGATGTGCGAGCAGACGCCCGGAATTATTTATCGCGTCGCGCAGTTGCAGCTCAAGCGTGTCGGCCTGGATGTCGCCTGCGTTAATCAACTGAAGACCACCAAGGCGCAGATCGCCATCGGTAGCAATAATCCCGTCGTTAGTCAGGTACGGAATGTCCAGCACCAGAGCGGCAAGGCTGTAGATAGTACCGCCGCTCAGGTTTTGCAGATTATCGGTCTGCAGATTCAACGCTGCGTTACCCTGCAGCAGACCGCTGTTGGCGATATGCTGACTGTCGAGTCTGAGGCTGTCTGCCACCAGCGTGCCGTTTTGAGTGGTAGTTTGCGCCACGTTCAGGTTCATTTGCGTGGCGCTCGATTTACCGTTATGGGTGAGGGTGTTTGCCGTCACGGTCAGGTCATTTTTCGCCGCGTGGGTGCCGTTCAGACTTACCGTCTCGGCTTGCAAGGCGATATTCTTCCCGCTTTGCACCTGAGCATCCGTGGCTGTAGAAATACGCTGGCCTTTAATCGTCAGCGTATCTCCCGCATTGAGCTGACCACTAAGATTAACATCACGCGTGGCGGCAATATCCAGCGATGTCCCCTGCATCACACCGCTGTTGGTTACGCTGCCGCCCTGAATACGGGCGGCGTCACCCGCGCTCCATTGGCCGCTGTTACTCAGCGAATCACCATTAACTCTCAGCTGTTTTCCGGCAGTGACCGTTCCCTGCGTGGCAACATGATTGCGCCCGGTCAGCGAAACATTTCCGGCGGCATCCATTTGCGCCGCACGCTGCTGGGCTATATCGCCGGCTGTCAGCACAATATCCTGACCCGCAGTAAGCGCGCCGCCCTTCTGCTCCAGCTTTCCTTGCGCAGTCAGCAGCAGGGTTTTATCACTGACCAGTGCGCTTTCATTCAGGGCGATGTCACTCTGGCTGGCGACGGATACATTCCCCCCTGCTTTATGATCGCCAGAAAGCGCAATATCTTGCCCTTTCATGGAGATAGCCCCACTGGCCAGGCTGGACTTAACGGTTAGTTTTCCATTCGCATCAAGCGTGATATCACCCTGACGGGCATTCAGATTCCCGAGGTTGACCCCCAATCCTTTCTCACTGGAAACCAGACGAATTCGATTGGCGTACATGCCGCCGAGCGCCCCGGTATCCACCGCCACCTTTGGCGCTTCTCCTTCGCCTTGTAGTTGGCTCACCTGTCCCTTCGTCGTTACGCGGTTGGTTCCAGCGATCACACTGAGATCTTTTGCATGCAGCGCCGCGTTGATTTCCGTGGCGCGGGCAATAATCGACACCGCATCGCCCTGACTACCATCCAGCCCTTTGCCTTCAATGGTAATGCTGCCTTTACTTACATCCAGCGACTGCAGATTCCCGTTAGCATCCAGCACCGGTTTACCGGTAGTCAGGGTGACGTTAGGCGTGTTGATAAATCCGCACCCGTTACAGGTAATGCCATAAGGGTTGGCGATCATGACGTTGGCAGCTTTCCCCGCCACTTCGGTATAGCCCTGGAGTTGTGAACGGCTACTCCCGGTAACTTCGTTGATGATCCCTGTCGCTTCTTTTCCTGAACGCAGGTTCGGGTTGTTCTGGATAATGCCGCCAAGCTGGGTCTGATTTAATTGCCCGGTGGCGTTGTTAAGAATCAGCCCCTCTTTTCCCACGTTGTAGTCGTTATATTTGTTGTGTGAAATTCCGGACGCGTTCGGCGTAGCGATGTTCACTACCGGAACACCGTTGGCGGCTTTATCCATTTGCGTATTGCCGGCAGGGGTGATGGTGGCAGCTATGGCCGGAAACAGCGGCTGCGTGGCTAACAGAGCGCTCAATACCCCACTAAGTACACGCTGAGAGAAACGAATCTGATCCTTTTTCATCATCCTGCTTCCTTAAAATGCCACGGCCATGCGGTAATACAAATTGAGATGATCCGGTGCCAGCCAGTCCGGATAATTCACTGGCATTCCTACGGTAAACTGACTGGAGAACCAGCGCCCTGAACTGGTTAATCCCAGCGCGGCCCCCCACAACGTGCCGGAGGCATAACGATCAAAGCCATCCTGTTTCAGCCAGCCGCCGTCAAATGCCGCCATCGCGCCAATCTGTCCGAATACCGGCAGCGTAAACAGCGAATAATTCACTTCGTTACGCCAGTAGCCGCCGTTATCTCCTGAAATGTATTGTTCTTTATAGCCACGTACTGATGTTTCACCGCCCAGCGTCAGGCGTTCGCTGCCGTAAAGCCGGTCCGGTGACCACTGAAAATAGACGCTGCTCAGCCACCACAGATTCTCTGTCAGCGGTCGCTGAAAGCTGCCGCTGACGCTCCACTTGCGAAATTCTGCCTTCGGAACATCACCCTGTTTATTCTTGTCATTCTCTGCGCCAAACCACGGCACCCCCTGGGTAAAAGTGGGGTTGAACGTGGCAACACCGGAGGCGATTTTTTGCGTATGGTTGATACCCAGTGAAATACTGGAAAGTTTGCGGCTGCTGGTCTCCAGCAATACCTCGTTCAATTTATTGCGGTTTATTCGATGGGTCAGGCCCAGCGCAGCCACGGTTTTGATATCGCCATTGCGAAACAGCCCCCAGGAGCCGGTCAGACGATGGGTTTCACTGTCGCCAGTCGAACGCCAGGCATAGCCATTGTTATCAATAGTGCTGAGGTAGTTACTCCAGCTGTAGCTGTAATCCAGCAATCCGTAGCCGTAAGGAACACTCACGCCAGCAGCAACGTTCTGCGCATCTTTACTGCTGGAAAAATCGCTGCTACGCCCGCCGCTGATAAACCATTTATCCGCCAGCCCAAGCATATTATTGAAAAATAATGCCCCGCCCAGTTGTCCGGTACCGGTACTCTTTTGTCCGCTGTTATCAAAACTGACGGAGCCGTTAACGGGGAATTCAGGGGCAGCCGTCAGGTTAACTATCGAGAAACCTTGCTGGCTGCCGGGTAAAATTTCTATTTCCACTGGCGTCTGACGAACCCGGTTCAACTGCTCCATGCCCTGTTCAAGATCGCGCAAATTAAGGATTTTTCCTTCCAGTCCCGGGAAGGTCATTTTCAGCGTGCGTGACGGGACACCTTCGAGACGAATCTCCTGCAATTTTCCCTCAAGTACCGCAATGTGCAGCACACCGGAGGAGAGATCCTGCTCGTTTAAAAAAGCACGGCTGGTGATAAAACCGCGGCTGATGTACCAGTCAGAAATCGCGTTCGTCAGCGCCGTCAGACGAGCGATGTCCAGACACTGATTCACCCACGGCGCGGTTAATTTTCTGGCGGCTTTGGGTGATAACTGGTTTGCCCCCTCAATATCGATACGAGAGGTCGTAAAACAGGCACCAGAGGGCGTGGCAGGAAGCGTTGACCTTTCTGATTCAGGGAGGATCACGCTACGGCCTAACTCTTCGCGCTGGCGCTGATTCTCATCAAGCAATTGCTGCTGCTGTTGTTGAACGGAACTGCGATCGGCAGGAGATAAAGGCGCGGCGTGCCCCGTGGTGGTCAATAACAGAGCCCACCCTGACAGTAAAAAAGTA
Organism: Citrobacter sp. Igbk 17; assembly: GCF_028069775.1. Classification (NCBI taxonomy): domain Bacteria; kingdom Pseudomonadati; phylum Pseudomonadota; class Gammaproteobacteria; order Enterobacterales; family Enterobacteriaceae; genus Citrobacter; species Citrobacter sp. Igbk 17. The sequence goes on from NZ_JANEWI010000001.1 coordinate 233,870, forward strand.
ATCCCGACGTCCCTGATCTTCACCCGCAGCCCCATTTTCCATAATCCATCATGGCTGTTAAAAAATGAGCAAACTAGGTTAAAAGGCACAAAATGTAAATAAATGACACGGTGATATTCAATTTGTAACCGCTTTCCTATTGCTTTTTAGGAAAATTGCCCGGTCCACAATTAAATACGTTCTCCTGTTACGTTCAATGACCCGCCTATTGGCCCAATCCCACCGTTAGTCGCCCATTTGCCCACATTCATCTTCTGGACAACACTCTACGATGACACCACTAACCCAACACGTAGAGCGCACACCATGAACATCACGCAAATCCGTAATGCCACACAGCGCATCACCTTTGGTGGAATGACTTTTCTGGTCGATCCTATGCTGGCCGCGAAAGGCGCATATCCGGGTTTTGCCGGAACCGCACGTGCCGAAATTCGCAACCCAACCGTCGATCTGCCCATCGACATCGATACCTTGCTAAATGTCGATGCGATTATCGTGACCCATCTGCATGAAGATCACTGGGACGAGGCTGCCGCTCGAGTCGTGCCGAAAGACAAACCAATCTATGTGCAAAATGACCATGATGCACACGTGCTGCGGGAGCAGGGTTTCACACAACTCACCGTGCTGACGCACAATACCGTGGTCGGCGCTATCACCCTGCGTAAAACCGGCGGCCAGCACGGCTCAGATCGCGCCTATGCCATTCCACAAATGGCAGAGCGCCTGGGTGATGCCTGTGGCGTTATCTTTATGCATCCGGCGGAAAAAACGTTGTATCTGGTCGGGGACACCCTCTGGCGAGACGAGGTGGAAGCCAACATGCATACTTTCCAGCCTGGCGTGGTGGTTCTGAATGCGGGTTTTGCGCACGTCATCGGGTTTGGCCCAATTATCATGGGCGCGGAAGATGTGCTGAAAACCCACTTCACACTACCCGAAGCACAAATTGTGGCGACCCATATGGAGGCGATTAACCACTGTCTTCTGACCCGCGCGGCTCTGAAAGAATACGCCCGCGACAACCAGATTGCGCAATGTGTCCACGTACCGGAAGATGGGGAAACCCTGACATTTTAATCTCTACAAAGGAATCGTATGCAGCCGCTTAACGTTGCCATTGTTGCCGTGGAAGATTTCAGCCCGTTTCACTTCTCGGTGCCGTGCATCATTTTCAGTGACAAAATGGCGGCGAAAAAGCGCTTTGAGGTACAGATGTGCGCCGAAACACCGGGCATCATCTCCTCGCAGGATGGTTTCTCCGTTACCGCAACCCATGGCTATGAAGCGGTGGAGGCAGCCGACATCGTGGTAATCCCTTACTGGGGCACCACCGCGCATCGTCCACCACAAAGCCTGCTTGATGCGCTCAACCGTGCGCGGCAAAACGGCGCACAGATTGTTGGGCTGTGCCTGGGGGCGTTTGTCCTCGGCTATGCGGGGTTACTGGATGGTAAACGAGCAGCCACACACTGGGAGTTCGAGCAGGATTTTCAGGCGCGCTTTCCTGCGGCCCACCTGGATATCAACGCACTGTACGTGGATGACGACGGCATAATTACCTCGGCAGGTACCGCCGCTGCGCTGGATTGCTGTTTGTACGTGATCCGCCAGCGTTTTGGCAGCACGGTGGCGAATCAGATTGCCCGCCGGATGATTGTGCCACCGCATCGTGAGGGCGGTCAGGCCCAGTTTATCGAACAACCGGTCGCGAAAAATACCCAGGATCAACGCATCAACGCCCTGCTCGACTATTTGCGCCAACATCTCCACGAGCCGCATAATCTCGACGTTCTGGCGCAGCGGGTAATGATGAGTCGTCGCACGCTGACCCGTCATTTTATGAAGGCCACCGGGTCAAGCGTGGCGGAATGGCTGATTACCGAGCGCCTGCGCCGCAGCCAGATCCTGCTGGAGTCCAGTCAGTTACCCGTTGAACGCATTGCCGAACAGGTGGGTTTTCTCTCTCCCGTCACCTGGCGGCAGCATTTTAAATCCCGCTTCGGCGTCAGTCCGGCTGAATGGCGTAAAACCTTTCGCGGCGACTAACCTCTTTTTTGCGCCAGCCAGATGGTGTGCCCGGTACAGAGCGGATCTTCCATCACCCTCTCTATCACCGTAAAGCCGTGCGCCGACAACAATGCGTGGTACTCATCAGGCGCGAGGCTGGCGTGAAACAGCGGCTCGCCCTCAAATTGTCCCATGGCGATGCCGTTGTCCGTACCGCTGGTAAACATCAGCGCGCTGCCGGGATGGCTGAGGCGGTCAAAAATGGGGAACATCTTTTGCTGGTCCAACTGGGTTAAATGGAAAAAGCTGTCCCAGGCGATCAGACCGTCAAAGGTTTCATCAAGCGTTAGCTCGCGCATATCCTGCTCCAGCCAGCGCTGCCCGGGAAAGGCGAGCCGGGCACGCGCCAGCATCGCCGCCGAGCCGTCAATCCCCGTTAGCTGCAAACCTTGCTGGATAAAATAACCGGCAATCGGCTGGCCGTTTCCGCAGCCAATATCCACAATATGACCCTGCCCGCCCATCACCGCGATGAACTTATCCAGCCAGTTTTTTTCAAACAGCGCGCACGAACGCTGGCGGGCAAAAGCCTCCGCATGACGCCGATAGATAGAAAGAATGTTGTTTGCCGCAGCATCGCTCACGATGTCCTCACTTTTCTGCTGTTCTGTCATTATGTTAAGCATAAAGGCTGTTGACCTGCCAGCGCCCAATTCATGTCCCTGGAATGCAACTCGCAGAACCCGACCACAAATAGCCAAAAATAGTCTGCGCTGTGGCATGATAGCGCGTGGATAACGTCATGATCAGGGTGAACAATGTGAAACCGGTAACGCTATACGATGTCGCAGACCATGCAGGCGTCTCTTACCAGACCGTCTCACGCGTCGTAAATCAGGCCAGCCACGTTTCCACAAAAACCCGGCAAAAAGTTGAGGCCGCGATGGCGGAGCTCAATTACATTCCTAACCGCGTCGCGCAGCAGCTGGCAGGCAAACAGACGCCGTTAATTGGTGTCGCCACATCGAATCTTGCTCTGCATGCCCCCTCGCAAATTGTGGCCGCCATAAAAAGCCGCGCCGACCAGTCCGGCGCCAGCGTGGTGATCGCCATGGTTGAGCGTAGTGGTGTTGAGGCGTGTAAAGCCGCGATACACAACCTGCTTTCTCAACGCGTAACCGGGCTTATCATCAACTATCCGCTGGATGAAGAAGACGCCATGATGGTCGCCGCCACCTGCGGCACGGTGCCCGTATTGTTTCTCGATGTCTCTGACCAGGTGCCGATTAATAGCATCGTTTTCTCCCATGATGACGGCGCGCGACTCGGCGTTGAACATCTGATTCAACACGGACATCAGCGCATTGCCCTGCTGTCCGGGCCGCACTCATCGGTCTCCGCCAGGTTAAGGCATAGCGGGTGGCATAAATACCTGGCTCACTATCAGCTACGTCCCATTGCGGAACGTGAAGGTGACTGGAGCGCCCTGTCCGGCTTTCATCAAACCATGCACATGCTTAACGACGGTATCATTCCAACTGCCATGCTGGTCGCCAACGATCAAATGGCGCTGGGCGCAATGCGGGCAATCAGCGAGTCTGGCCTGCGAGTTGCAGCGGACATCTCCGTGATCGGCTACGACGACACCGAAGACAGTGCCTGCTACATCCCGCCGCTGACCACCATCAGGCAGGATTTCCCCACGCTCGGACAGACCAGCGTCGACAGGCTGTTGCAGCTTACGCAGGGCATGTCCGCCCCCGGCAATCTGCTGCTGCCGGTCACGCTGGTCGAACGGAAAACCGTACTGCCGCCTGACACACAAACCGCCACGCCACAGATGCTGGCGGAGTCGTTGATGCAACTGGCGCGTCAGGTCTCTCTGCTGCCATCCGGCGAACGCTAATTACTGTGAGTCAGTTCACCCATTAAACCCGCCCGGCTTTACAGCATCTCACCGCACGCCTTATGTTTATTGAATTGTGAGCGAATAACAAACATGAGATACCGCTATGACTCTAAGCTCGGACTCACTCGCCGCCGTACTGGCGCGCCGTGACTGGGAAAACCCCGGCGTCACACAGATAAACCGTCTGGAGGCACATCCACCATTTTGTAGCTGGCGCTGCGTGGATGATGCCCGTAACAACCGGCCTTCATCCCAACGGATTTCGTTAAATGGCGAGTGGCAGTTCGCCTGGTTTTCCGCACCAGAGGCCGTGCCAGAAAGCTGGCTTGAGCATGATTTACCGCAGGCCGATACCCTCTGCGTACCGTCTAACTGGCAGATGAGCGGTTATGATGCGCCAATCTACTCCAATATCACCTATCCATTCCCGGTCAATCCGCCCGCTGTTCCGACGCAGAACCCTACCGGGTGTTACTCGCTCACATTTCATATCGAAGATGCGTGGTTAGATGAGGGTCAGACGCGCATTATTTTTGACGGCGTGAACTCCGCGTTTCATCTGTGGTGCAACGGTCGTTGGGTCGGCTACGGTCAGGACAGCCGCCTGCCGTCTGAATTTGATCTTCGCGATTATCTGCTGCACGGCGAAAACCGCCTGGCCGTCATGGTGCTGCGCTGGAGCGATGGCAGCTATCTGGAAGATCAGGATATGTGGCGCATGAGCGGCATCTTTCGCGACGTTTCTTTGCTGCATAAACCCACAACACAGATCCGTGACCTACGTATCAACACCCGCTTTAATGATGATTTCAGCCGCGCGGTGATGGAAGCGGAAGTCCGGATAGCAGGCGACGTGCGTGAAGATGTACGCGTAACCCTGCAATTGTGGAACGGCGAAACGTTGGTTGGCGAACTCACCTCACCGCCCGGCAGCGAGATTGTTGATGAACGCGGCGCTTATCACGATCGCACTACGCTGCGCCTCAACGTTCAACACCCGGCGTTGTGGAGTGCCGAAACGCCTAATCTGTACCGCGCCGTGGTGCAGCTTCATACTGCTGACGGTACGCTGATTGAAGCCGAGGCCTGTGACGTCGGCTTCCGCGAGGTCCGCATCGAAAACGGCCTGCTGTTGCTGAATGGTCAACCGCTGCTGATTCGTGGTGCTAACCGCCACGAACATCACCCGCAAAACGGTCAGGTGATGGACGAAGCGACGATGGTGCAGGACATCATCCTGATGAAACAGAACAACTTTAACGCCGTGCGTTGCTCGCATTACCCAAACCACCCGCTATGGTACACCCTGTGCGACCGCTACGGCCTGTATGTGGTGGATGAGGCCAATATCGAAACCCACGGTATGGTGCCCATGAATCGCCTGAGCGACGACCCTACATGGCTTCCTGCCATGAGCCAGCGCGTCACGCGCATGGTACAGCGTGACCGCAATCATCCAAGTATCATCATCTGGTCATTGGGCAATGAGTCCGGTCACGGCGCGAACCACGACGCGCTGTATCGTTGGCTGAAATCGGAAGATCCCTCTCGCCCTGTGCAGTACGAAGGCGGCGGCGCGGATACCGTAGCCACCGACATTATTTGCCCGATGTACGCCCGCGTAGACCAGGATCAGCCCTTCCCGGCGGTCCCCAAATGGTCAATCAAAAAATGGCTGTCGATGCCCGGCGAGCTGCGCCCGCTGATCCTCTGCGAATATGCTCATGCGATGGGTAACAGCCTCGGCGGCTACGCCAAATACTGGCAGGCATTCCGCCAGTATCCGCGTCTGCAAGGAGGATTCGTCTGGGACTGGGTCGATCAGTCGCTCATTAAATATGACGACAACGGTAATCCGTGGTCAGCCTACGGCGGGGATTTTGGCGACACACCGAACGACCGCCAGTTCTGCATGAACGGACTGGTATTTGCCGACCGCACGCCGCATCCGTCGCTGTATGAGGCCAAACACGCGCAGCAGTTTTTCCAGTTTACGCTGTTACCGGGTGACGAGCGCCAGATTGAAGTTCGCAGCGAATACCTGTTCCGCCGCAGCGATAACGAAATCCTGCACTGGTCCATCACCCAGGACGGCAACCCGCTGGCCGCCGGAGAAATCGCTCTGAATATCGCCCCACAGGGCCGCCAGCTGATCACCCTGCCGGCTATCCCGATGCCGGAAACCGCAGGCCAGCTGTGGCTGACGGTTCGCGTGGAACAACCCCAGGCTACTGCGTGGTCAGACGCCGGGCATATCAGTGCCTGGCAGCAGTGGAAGCTGGAAGAGAAACTCAGCCTGGCGCTTAAACCTCGCGCCAACACAGCGCCACAGCTGACGACCCGCGATGATACATTTACGGTAATCGTCAGCGATAAACGCTGGGAATTCTGCCGCCAGACAGGTTTATTGACACAATACTGGCTGGCCGAAGAAGCACAACTGTTAGCGCCGTTAATCGATCAGTTTACCCGCGCGCCGCTGGATAACGATATCGGCATCAGCGAAGTCACGCGCATCGATCCTAATGCCTGGGTCGAACGTTGGAAGGCCGCAGGCCATTACCATGCTGAGCCACTACTATTGCAATGCGAAGCCGAAGCGCTGTCGAACAGCATCCTTATCACCACCGCGCATGCCTGGCAGTATCAGGGTGAAACGCTGTTCGTCAGCCGTAAGTCATATCATTTCGACGGCCACGGCGAGATGCAGATTACCGTGGATGTCGATGTAGCCAACGGCACGCCGCACCCGGCGCGTATCGGCCTGAGCTGCCAGTTGGCGCAGGTGGCTGAACGGGTGAACTGGTTAGGCCTTGGGCCGCACGAGAACTACCCGGATCGCCTGAGCGCTGCCTGTTTTGATCGTTGGGAACTGACGCTGGATGAGATGTATACGCCGTACGTCTTCCCGAGTGAAAACGGCCTGCGCTGCGGGACACGCGAATTACGCTACGGGACGCACCTGTGGCGTGGTGACTTCCAGTTCAACATCAGCCGTTACAGCCAGAAGCAACTGATGGAAACCAGCCATCGTCACCTGCTGCAGCCTGAAGCCGGAACATGGCTCAACATTGACGGTTTCCATATGGGCGTCGGCGGGGATGATTCGTGGAGCCCTTCAGTGTCGCCGGAATTTCAGTTGAGCGCAGGGCGTTATCATTATCAGCTGAGTTGGTGCTAACTCTGCGCCGGATGGCGCGGCGCTCATCCGGCCTACGGTACGCGGTTTCGTAGGCCGGATAAGGCGAAGCCACCATCCGGAAACGCCTTACTCCTCGATCGCCTGGCGGATTTGCTGCAACGATGTCGGATCGTCAATGGTGGTCAGATCGCCAGGATCGCGGCCTTCGCAGATCGCCTGGATCGTACGCCTGAGCATTTTTCCGGAGCGTGTTTTCGGCAATTGTGACACAAACCAGACATGTGCCGGGCGGCCAAAGTTACCAATCTGGCTGTCCACCAGCGCCATAATCGCCTTCTCTTCAGAATGCGCAATGTCGCGGTCTTCCAGACTGTCACTCTGCTTTGGAATGACAAACGCGACGGCCACCTGCCCTTTTAGCGCATCTTTCACCCCCACTACCGCTACCTCAGCTACGTTCGGATAGCTGGAGATACTCTCTTCTATCTCGCGCGTGCCCAACCGGTGCCCGGCGACGTTGATCACGTCATCCGTACGCCCCAGAATGAAGTAGTACCCGTCGTCGTCACGAATGCCCCAGTCAAAGGTGGCGTACACCTGGCGGGAGAACAGCGACCAGTAGGTATTCACAAAGCGTTCGTCATCGCCCCAGATGGTCTGAATGCAACCCGGCGGCAGCGGCCCTTCAATCACCAGCATCCCCTTCTCATTTGCAGCACAAGGTTCGCCAGTCACTTCATTGAGGAGTTGCACGTTGTAGCCGTACATCGGCACGCCAGGACTGCCCAGGCGCGACGGTCGGTCGTCCAGCCCACGGGCAATCGCCATAATCGGCCAGCCAGATTCGGTCTGCCAGTAGTTGTCGATAACCGGAACACCCAGCGTTTGGGTTACCCAGCTTGCCGTCGGTTCATCCAGCGGCTCGCCGGCCAGATACAGCACTTCCAACGAGGAGAGATCGTGATTCCGGATCTGCGCGGTCGGAAATTTCTTCAGCACACGGATGGCGGTCGGTGCCGAGAACATCCGGCTGACCTGGTATTTTTCAACGATTTTCCACCACACGCCGCAGTCCGGCCAGGTTGGCAACCCTTCGTACACCACTGTCGCCATCCCCGCCAGCAACGGGGCATAGACGATGTACGAGTGTCCCACCACCCAGCCGATATCCGACGCGCAGAAGAACACGCCGCCCGCTTTGCCACCAAAAATGGTGTCCATCGAGGTGGCCAGCGCTACCGCATAACCGCCGACATCACGCTGCACGCCTTTTGGTTTACCGGTTGTACCGGACGTGTAGAGAATGCAGGAGGTTTCATTCGATTCCAGCCAGACCACCGGCACGCGTGCGCCGAGATGCTGTTGGCGCAGCGCGGCAAAGTCGAGGTCGCGTCCTTCAACCCACGCCATTTTCGCCAGGCCACGATCAACCAGTACCACATGGCGCGGCTGATGCTGAGCCTGCGCAATTGCATCATCGAGCAGCTTTTTATACGGCAGGATCTTGCCGCCGCGCGCCCCGGCATCCGCCGATACGATGACCTTTGGCTGGGCATCGTCGATCCGCGCCGCCACACTGTGCGAGGCAAATCCGCCAAATACCACGGAATGGATCGCCCCAATCCGCGCACAGGCCAGCAGCGTAATGTGCGCCTCGGCGATCATCGGCATATAAACCAGCACCCTGTCGCCGCGCTGTACGCCCAGCGACAGCAACATCGCCGCCGCGACGTTTACCTCGTCATACAACTGACGAAAGGTAAATGTGCGCTCTTCTTCGGTTTCCGATGAAACCGCGATCAGCGCCAGCGCGTCAGGCTGTTTCTCCAGCCAGCGGTCGATGGCGTTATGGCACAGATTCGTCGTCCCGCCACAAAACCAGCGAGCAAACGGTGGATGACAATGATCCAGTACCTGAGCAAACGGCTGCTGCCAGTCAATACGCTGGGCCTGCTCGGCCCAGAACGACTCAGGTTGCGTAATCGAACGCTGATAAAAATCGCTATAAGACATAATGCTCTCCTGTTGAACTTACGCCTTGCCGCACGCAGGTTTAGATAACGAACAAATCAAGGTATTCGTTGACTGGCATCTGCTCCAGGCTTGCTCTGTTCAGGGAGACATCCAGAATGCGCTGCTGCTGACGGGTCGGGAACTGACGCGCCAGGTTGATTTTGAATTTTTCGACCAGTTTCGGCATCCCGTCATGACGACGACGCGCGTGGCCGATGGGGTACTCCACCACAACTTCTTCAAAACGTGATCCATCGGTAAATTCCACGGTGATGGCGTTTGCGATGGCGCGTTTTTCCGGGTCGTGATAGTCCGCGGTAAAGGTTGGGTCTTCGAAGCAATTGATCTTCTCGCGCAGCGCATCAATGCGTTTGTCCTGCGCCACACCGTCTTCGTAATCAGCTGCGGTTAAGCGTCCGAACAGCAGCGGGATAGCCACCATATACTGAATGCAGTGGTCACGATCCGCCGGGTTATTCAGTGGACCTTTTTTATCGATGATACGAATACAGGCTTCGTGCGTACGAATGGTCACTTTTTCGATATCCGCCGCCGTTTTACCCGCCGCCTGCAGTTGTTCATACAGCGTCATCGCCGCTTCAACCGCTGTTTGTGAGTGGAACTCGGCCGGGAAGGAGATTTTAAACAACACGTTTTCCATCACGTATGAGCCGTACGGGCGCTGGAAGCGGAACGATTCCCCTTTGAAGGAGACGTCATAAAAGCCCCAGGTTTTTGCCGTCAGCGCAGACGGGTAGCCCATCTCGCCGGTTTTCGCCATCAGCGCCAGACGCACGGCACGTGAAGTGGCATCGCCAGCAGCCCAGGATTTACGTGTGCCGGTATTCGGGGCATGGCGATAGGTGCGCAGCGACTGTCCGTCGACCCACGCCAGCGACACCGCGTTGAGGATCTCATCGCGGGTCAATCCGAGCATTTCGGCAACAACGGCGGTCGAGGCGACTTTCACCAGCAGGACGTGGTCAAGTCCAACGCGGTTAAAGGAGTTTTCCAGCGCGATACAGCCCTGAATTTCGTGGGCTTTAATCATGCCGGTCAGCACTTTTTTCATGGTTAACGGCGCTTTTCCCGCCGCCACCGCATTGCGTGACAACCAGTCAGCCGTCGCCAGAATACCGCCGAGGTTATCGGAAGGATGGCCCCATTCAGCGGCCAGCCAGGTGTCGTTGAAGTCCAGCCAACGGATCATCGCGCCGATATTAAATGCCGCCTGAACGGGATCGAGCTGGAACTGAGTGCCCGGTACACGAACACCGTTCGGCACCACCGTACCCGGCACAATCGGCCCTAACAGCTTTTTACAGGCCGGATATTCCAGCGCTTCCAGGCCGCAGCCGAGGGTATCAAGCAGGCAATAATGTGCAGTGTCATACGCCACCTTTGAGGTGATCTCGTAATTCATAACGTAGTCAACGATATCAACAATTTCACGGTCAAATTCAGGGCGAACGTTCGAAATATGTGCAGACATAGGGTACATTTCCTGTTTTTTTATCTTTAGAGGTTTGGCATTAGCAACGTTTTTCAATTGCGACGAATTCGCGATCTTCCGGGCCAACATAATTGGCGGAAGGACGGATAATTTTGTTGTCCTGACGCTGTTCGATAATGTGCGCCGCCCAGCCAGTAACACGGGCGATGACAAACAGCGGTGTGAACATTTCGGTGGGGACGCCCATCATGTTGTAGGAGACCGCCGAGAACCAGTCGAGGTTAGGGAACATTTTTTTCGTTTCCCACATCACCGCTTCCAGACGGTCGGCGATGTTGTACATTTTCAGCGAACCGCCTTCCTGAGAGAGCTGTTTCGCCACGCGCTTAATAACCTGATGACGCGGGTCGGCAATGGTGTACACCGGATGTCCAAAGCCAATAACCACTTCTTTGTTTTCCACACGTTTGCGGATATCCGCTTCGGCTTCATCCGGTGTTTCATAACGCTGCTGGATTTCCAGCGATACCTCGTTGGCTCCGCCGTGTTTCGGGCCGCGCAGTGCGCCAATCGCCCCGATAATCGCGGAATACATGTCTGAGCCAGTACCGGCGATCACTCTGCCGGTAAAGGTGGAGGCGTTAAATTCGTGCTCGGCGTACAGCACCAGCGAAATATGCATCGCCTTTTCCCAACTTTGCGACGGCTTTTCGCCATGCAGCAGATGCAGGAAGTGGCCGCCAATCGAATCATCGTCAGTTTCCGGCTGAATGCGCTCGCCGTTGTGGCTGTAGTGATACCAATACAAAAGGATTGAGCTAAGTGAGGCTAAAAGTTTGTCAGCGATGTCGCGCGCGCCAGAGACGGTATGCCCCTCTTTTTCCGGTAACGTACAACCTAACGCGGAGACGCCGGTGCGCATGACGTCCATTGGGTGTGATGCTGCCGGCAGCGCTTCCAGCACGGTACGCACGTTAGCAGGTAAGCCACGCAGCGCTTTTAATTTGCTCTTGTAGGCGTTGAGCTCATCGCGGGTAGGCAATTTTCCGTGGATCAGCAGGTGCGCAACCTCTTCAAATTCACACTGCTGCGCCAGGTCGAGAATATCGTAGCCACGATAGTGTAAATCGTTACCACTTTTACCAACGGTACACAACGCCGTATTTCCGGCGGGGACGCCGGACAGCGCGACGGATTTTTTCGGCTTAATGACATGGGTACTGTTTTGCAGGATCGTTGTGTCGCTCATGTTGTCCTCGTTATTTTTTATATATAGGGTATTGAGGGTATGCATCGCGTAGTACGTTGTAGGCCGGATAAACGTAGTGCCATCCGGCATTGCCTGATGGCAGCTGCGCCTTATCAGGCCTACGGCTTCGTGGTGTACAGCGCGTCGAGTTTCTCTTCGAACTGGTAGTAGTTGATGCTTTCGTACAGCTCGTTACGCGTCTGCATAATGTCGATCACGCTCTTTTGCGTACCTTCCTGGCGCAGCACGTTGTATACCCGTTCAGCGGCGCGGTTCATGGCACGGAAGGCAGACAGCGGATAGAGCGCCATCGCCACATTTGCACTGCGCAGCTCATCGGTGGTGAACAGCGGTGTCGCACCAAATTCGGTAATGTTAGCGAGGATCGGCACCTGCACCGCGTCTGCAAACTGGCGGTACATAGACAGCTCGGTGATCGCTTCCGGGAACAGCATGTCAGCGCCCGCTTCGACATACGCCTGCGCACGATCGATAGCCGCCTCTAACCCTTCCACCGCCAGCGCATCGGTACGCGCCATGATGACAAAGTTGGGATCGGTACGCGCATCCACGGCGGCGCGGATCCTGTCGACCATCTCTTCTTTCGAGACGATCGCCTTGTTCGGACGATGACCGCAGCGCTTAGCGCCAATCTGATCTTCAATGTGCAGCGCAGCAGCACCGGCTTTGGCAATCGACTTCACGGTTCGCGCCACGTTAAATGCCGACGATCCAAACCCGATATCAGCATCCACCAGCAACGGTAGCGGGCAAACGTCGGTGATACGGCGGATATCGGTCAGCACATCATCCAGCGTAGAGATGCCGAGGTCGGGCAATCCCAATGAGCCGGCCGCCACGCCGCCGCCTGACAGGTAAATTGCCTGGTATCCGGCGCGTTGGGCCAGGAGCGCATGGTTGGCGTTAATGGTACCCACGATTTGTAATGGATTTTCTTTGGTGAGCGCAGCGCGGAACGCCTGCCCTGGGGAGTGTAGAGACATATCCCGTCCTCTTGTTATCAACTTGTTATCGTTCGTTGATTAACCTAAAGCAAGGGGTATGCCAAAGACCTGAATTTTGGCTCAAATTCTATTTTTCATTTTTAAAACAAAGAATTACATTTAAAATCTGCATTTTTTATGTACAAAAGCGTGTCAGCTATCGTTTCATGAAACCGAGATGAACGTTTCATTGCAACATTTATGAAACACAACTAAACCCAATATTCAGTTCCTTACTTTTTGGGTTGCTTATGGCTGATACGCATCTTCCGCCGCGGATGAATGACGACAAACCGGTTATCTGGACGGTCTCCGTTACGCGTCTGTTTGAACTGTTCCGCGACATCAGCCTGGAGTTCGACCACCTGGCGACCATCACCCCTATCCAGCTCGGTTTTGAAAAAGCGGTCACCTATATCCGCAAGAAGCTGGCGACCGAGCGATGTGATGCGATCATTGCGGCGGGCTCCAACGGTGCCTATCTGAAAAGCCGCTTATCAATTCCAGTGATCCTGATTAAACCCAGCGGCTTCGATGTGCTACAGGCATTGGCGAAAGCGGGAAAACTCACGTCATCGATTGGCGTCATTACCTATCAGGAAACCATTCCTGCGCTTCTCGCCTTTCAAAAGACCTTCAATTTACAGCTTGAACAGCGTAGCTATATCACCGAAGAAGATGCCCGAGGACAAATCAACGAGCTGAAGGCCAACGGCACTCAAGCAGTGGTCGGGGCGGGACTCATTACCGATCTGGCGGAAGAAGCCGGTATGACCGGCATCTTTATCTATTCAGCGGCTACCGTGCGCCAGGCCTTTGTCGATGCGCTGGATATGACGCGCCTGACGCTACGGCGAAATGGTCAATACACGTCTGGCGATACGCTGCGCACCCGCTATGCACTGGGAGATATGCGCGGCCACTCTGCTCAGATGGAACAGGTACGGCACACCATAATGCTCTATGCCCGTTCTCGCGCACCGGTGCTGATTCAGGGCGAAACGGGGACGGGGAAAGAGCTGGCGGCGCAGGCCATTCATCGTGAATATTTCACCCGTCAGGAGAATCGACGCGGTAAACCCTCACCACCGTTTGTTGCCGTCAACTGCGGGGCAATCACCGAATCCTTACTGGAAGCGGAGTTGTTCGGCTATGAGGATGGTGCTTTTACCGGCTCACGGCGCGGCGGACGCGCGGGTCTGTTTGAAATCGCCCACGGCGGAACACTGTTTCTTGATGAGATCGGTGAAATGCCGTTGCCGCTACAAACCCGACTGCTGCGCGTACTGGAAGAAAAAGAGGTCACCCGGGTAGGTGGACATCAACCGATTCCGGTAGAGGTACGGGTGATTAGCGCCACGCACTGCAACCTGGAACAAGAGATGAAACAAGGCGAGTTTCGTACCGATCTGTTTTATCGCCTGAGCATTCTGCGCCTCAAACTCCCCCCGCTACGCGAACGGCTACCCGATGTTTTACCGCTGGCGGAAGGCTTTTTAAAACAGTCACTGGCGGAATTAGATGTGCCGTTTTCTGAGCCTGTGCGTAAAGGACTGGGGCTCAGCCAACATATGCTGCTGAATTACGGCTGGCCGGGGAATATTCGTGAGCTACGCAATATGATGGAGCGTCTGGCATTATTTTTAAGCGTTGAGCCACAACCAGAACTTAACGTCCATTTCTTGCAGCAATTATTGCCCGAGCTGGCGACTGTCGCCGAAATACCCCAGATATCATCATCACTGACACCACAACAGGTGCTGGCACAATTCAACGGCGATAAAACCGCAGCGGCACGATATCTCGGTATCAGCCGAACCACGTTTTGGCGCAGATTAAAAGAATAACCCGCCAGTACAGAGGCTGGCGGGTATTTTATCTTTCAATGCAGCGCGTTATTTTTTCTTGTAAATATTAGCTGTGCCATGGATTTTGTTATCCGTTTGGCCGGAGGTTAATACCACCACATCAGCGCCTTTCTCTTCAGCTTTCTTCAGCAGCTCTTCTTTAGCATCTGCAACAGAAACTTCATTACTCGTTGAAATATCACCGATTTTTGTGTACTGCGACTCAACCTTTTCAAACTCAAGTTTTGTCATAAATTCCGCAGCATAGGCGTTGGAAAAAACTAAAGCTAACGCACCAATAAGTACTTTATATCCAGTTTTCATATCAAAGCTCCAGGTTTTGTTATATATGCCATCATCGACCCCTGAACATCCATCATGCGAGTCAAGGATGATTAATAAGTAGTTCAGCCTGATTAAAAGATCCAGAGCCAACGGAAATATAAAGAAATCTTGCGCCGTAGCCACAACAGGCGATCCAGCGCTGCCGCGTTATCCAACGATTCCGGTGACACAAATAGTGTTAATGATGACATTGAGAAATTAACTGCGTTTGATGGTGCACTGTGAGTGAATACTCAGAATATTGATTGCACTAAAACTATAGTAGGTGCAGATTCTTAAATGACCTGCGGGTAAACATTCATTTTCTCACTGATGGAATCGTTGTCTATGGAACCTCTGCACGCCGTCGTGCTCACCGTTAGCCTGTTTGTTTTAACCTTTTTCAACCCCGGAGCAAACCTGTTCGTGGTGGTGCAAACCAGCCTGGCGTCGGGACGACGCGCGGGTGTGATGACCGGTCTGGGCGTTGCCTTAGGCGATGCGTTCTACTCCGGGCTTGGCCTGTTTGGTATGGCGACGCTTATCACCCAATGTGAAGAGATATTCTCACTGATAAAAATCGTCGGCGGTGCCTACTTACTGTGGTTTGCCTGGAACAGCATACGCCATCAGGCCACACCGCAAATGCCCACCTTACAGCAACCAATCTCCGCCCCCTGGTACGTATTCTTTCGTCGCGGGCTGTTAACGGATTTATCCAATCCGCAAACCGTACTGTTTTTTATTAGTATTTTCTCGGTCACCTTAAGCGCAGAAACCCCAACCTGGGCCAGGCTGATGGCATGGGCAGGCATTGTGCTTTCTTCTGTTATTTGGCGTATTTTTCTCAGCCAGGCGTTTTCTCTTCCTGCGGTGCGTCGTGCATATGGTCGTATTCAGCGCGTTGCCAGCCGGGTGATTGGTGCCATCATCGGCGTCTTCGCCTTAAGGCTGATTTATGAAGGTATTCGCCATCGTTAATGCGTAAAGAGAGTTTCACTTGACCATCGTGAGGTAATTGTCCGTAATACCGCCTGAATTTTTCAATCACATTTGAGTGGCTGTGAGATGGAACAGGTTGATCCCGTAAACGACACATTACTCCTTACAGAATGGCGGGCGCTAATACGCCAGACATCCCCTGAAGTTCATACGATCCTCACAGGGTTAAGCGACGATGAGATCCGCCATTTAGTGACCGTTTTTTATGACTACATGCTCTCTCACGCGGAGAGCGCGTTGTTTTTGAATACCGAGCAGGTCAGTACGCGCCTGAGCGGCAGTATGTTTGACTGGTTGCGCAGCGTGCTCGGCAGCGCATATGAAGACCTCCCGCTCTTGCTGGCAAAACAGCGTGAAATAGGTGTGGTACACGCCCGTATCGGCCTGCCTATCGATCTGGTTAACCGCGGGGCGCGTAAGCTAAAAGAAGAGCTGTATCAGTTGCTGAAAAGTAAGGCAGACTACTCTGTCAGCCTGTTGAGCGATGCTATCTGTTTCAGCAGCCTGGCGATGGACACCGCACTGGAGGCCATGACCGTTTCCTACTCCCCGAGCTATCAAAACTCGCTGCACACGCAGGAGCAGTATCGGCTGCAGACCATTTACGACGACGTCAACGTCGAGCGCGAACGGCAAATCCGTTCGTTTACCGATTGGGAAAATCAGTTTATCTACAACATTGCGACCGGATTACCGTCCGGTGATCTGGTGTTCCTGGCAGACTCTGATTTTGGTATGTGGTTCTCCCATAAGGGAAAACACATTCTTGGCAGCGGTAATCTGCTGGCAGAAATGGAATCCGTGATCGCTGAAATCGATAACCGTCTGACACAGACGCTCTCGAATCAGCATCAGCCTGGCGAAGCCGAACGGATGAGCTTATTGCAGGATGTCCGACAGCTCTCGGCCAAAATCCATTTTCTCCTCGCCTCAATGTTTGAAGCGCTGGTCAAACAGGAAAATGGCAAAGATTCGCTGACCCAGCTGCTTAATCGCCGCTTTATTCCGACGATTATGCGCCGTGAAATCTCGCTGGCGTTACATTCACGAAAACCCTTTACCCTGGCAATGCTGGACATTGATTATTTTAAGCAGATCAACGACAGCTACGGACATAACACTGGCGATATGACGCTGAAAAACGTCGCAGCCGTTATTTATGAGCACATCCGCAGCAGCGATTACGTATTCCGCTATGGTGGTGAAGAGTTTATGATCCTGCTGGTCGAATCAGACGAATCGCAGGCCTCGATTATTCTGGAAACGCTGCGTAAGAAAATTGCCGAGCTGCGTATCGCTGCTTCCATGACTGAATCCTTCTCTATTACTGTCAGTATCGGCGTTGCCGAATATGACTATCACCCCGACTACAAACAACTGGTTGATAAAGCCGATCGCGCGCTCTATCTGGCGAAAAGCCATGGCCGTAACCGCGTAGAAACGTACCAGGAATGACTGTCGTCCCCCACAGATAAATAAATACCCCGTTCAGGGTATTTATCTGACCTGTGATAAATATCGTGCTGTTATTTTTATACATGCCCATTAGCGTGATAGAAATGGCAGCCGATTAATAAGATGCAAATCAAATACACTATATCTTTATAGCGGTAGCATATCCCGGTGATGAGTCTTCCTGAATGCAGGGGGAAATATGAGGGATAATAAGAGATCATGAACGGGAAGAAGAAAACGCGCTGGCAGCGCCGCCCTGGAACAGTCGGAGGGAAACTGCCGTGGAATGACTGGCGCAATGCCAGTAGCTGGAGAAAAGCCACCCAGTTTCTCCTGTTGGCCATCAATATCTATATTGGCGTGACGTTCTGGTATTGGGTTCGCTATTTCGAAACAGCCGGTACCAGCGTTTATATCCCAAGACCCGGCGGTATTGAGGGATGGCTTCCCATTGCCGGTCTGATGAATATCAGATACACACTGGAAACCGGTTTTCTTCCCCCCATTCACGCCGCTTCCATGCTGCTGCTGGTTGCCTTTATCCTGATGAGTTTGCTGTTAAAAAAAGCGTTCTGCTCGTGGTTGTGCCCGGTGGGGACGCTGTCTGAGCTGATAGGTAATCTGGGCAAAAAAATAGTGGGTCGCAACTTCACCCTGCCTCGCTGGCTGGATCTCCCTTTGCTGAGCCTGAAATATCTGCTGCTGAGCTTCTTTCTGTATATCGCCCTGTCGATGCCAGCACAGGGGATTCAGTATTTTCTGATGTCAGCTTACGGCATGATTATTGACGTTAAGATGCTCGATTTCTTTCGTCATATCGGCACGACAACGCTCATCGTGGTGGCGGTTATCAGCATTATGAGCCTGTTTATTCGCAATGCGTGGTGCCGTTATCTGTGCCCTTATGGCGCACTGCTTGGTCTGTTCTCTTTGCTTTCGCCATTTAAGATCCGCCGCAATGCCGACAGCTGTATCGATTGCGGCAAATGCGCAAAGAACTGCCCGTCGAATATTCCGGTCGATCGCTTAATTCAGGTACGCACCGTTGAGTGCACGGGATGTATGACCTGTGTGGAATCCTGTCCGGTAGCCTCGACGCTGACCCTGTCACTGAAAACACCGCCTGGCGCACAATCAGGGCACAGCGCAGCGCCGAAACAATGGTGGCGACAAGGTAGGTTATCAGGGTGGACAATGACGCTACTGCTGCTCGGTATTTTGTTTGCCGCCGTAGGCTATGCGGTGTACGCCAACGTCTGGCAAACGCCGGTGCCGGATCATATGTATTTCCAGCTGATCCCGAAGGCCAGAATGATCGGCCATTAATGGTTTGATCTGTCTGCCTTTATGCCGGGTGGTGACGACCCCCTACCCGGCCTGCATATCGGGTATCACTGGTTTATTTCTTCGCCCCGGATTTACCAATGCCCCGGTACAGTTCGTTAATCCGCTTCACGGATTTAATGGATCGCTGCGGCGCGGTAGACGCGACAGACAGCACGATCATTTCCAGACACACCAGCACCGTACCGTGGAGCGGCATTTTCCCATTCTCGCCGCCGCGTGGCACGTTAATCACCACATCCGCTTCTTTACTAAAACGGGAGTCCAGCGCGTTCGTCAGTAAAATAACCGGGACACCCAACCGCCTGGCCTCACGAATGGTCGTCAGCCCTTCCCGGTGCGGTGATTTTTGCGCCATCATGATCAGCACATCTCCCCGCTGCAATGCGATCAGTTGCTCCGCGAGGTTAATCCCGGTGCGATTAAACGCTACTGCAGGCAGGCCAATACGGCTGAGCAGACGCGCGGTATAATCCGCCAATACGCCGGATGCGCCAATACCAAAAATCCCCACCTGACGAGCTTCTACCAATAATGCCACCGCCTGCGCAATTGCATAGCGGTTTTGCGGTGTAGAAAGGGCTTCACAGGTGCGCTGATGGCCCTGCAAGACAAAATCAATACTGGAGTTCACATCGCAAGAGAGCGTATTCACCGTGGTGGTCATCTTCTCTTCTGAGGTCACGCCAGGACCAAACCAGTGTTCAATGGTCTGCTTTAAATCGCGCAACCCGGCAAACCCCAGTGCCTGAATTGCCCTGACCACCGTCGCATCAGAGGTTTGAGTGGCGGCAGCGATTTCTATCGCCGTAAACTCCAGCACCACTTCGCGGTTTTCGTTGATATAACGCGCCACGGCCTGCATACGTGGCGAGAGTAAATGCGCCCTGGCGCGAAAACGGTCACCATAGACATCAATACGATTTTTGGCTTTTTTCGCCGTCAGCATGGTTATTTAGCCTCCGGTAGCCATCGTCCGGCGATGTGCGTTTGCACCTGCGCCACCATCAGGCTCAGCGAGGCATAGGAATTGGATATCGCCTCTTCACGGGAGAGTAAAACGTAATGTCCGCGCTGGCAGGCGGTCAGGAACTCACACCAGCCCGGCATCACCGCATCCATCGCCGCGATTTCATCCTGCGGTTTACCGCCGGTATCGCCACGCCAGGTCGCGAAGACAAAATCTGCATCCAGTTCAGGCAGACGTTCCGCACTGACATCAATGCGCCCACCCGGCGGAATGCTGTCAATAAGCTTCGGGAAGGTGAAGCCAGCATCGCGTAACACTCGCCCCAGGGAATGATAGGTGTGCAACGCATTAATTTTGCCCTGATTGGCCTGTATTACCGCCACAGAGATGTGCTGCGTATCGACCGTCCGCTTGAGCTGGGCAATTTCTTCACGGTAGCGCCGTTCCAGCAATGCCAGCCGGTTCTGCGTACCTGTCAGTTGCGCCAGCTTGCGGTAGATCTCCGGCGCACCGCCATCGAGATGGTCGATACTGACCGTCGGCGCTATTTTTTCCAGTTGCTCAATCGGCGTGTTACGGCTGGGTTCGGTGATAATTAAATCCGGTTTCGCTGCGACAATGGCTTCAATATCAATGTCTGCCGTACCGATATACGTCATGGTCGAATTATCAAAATCCACGCCGGTCAGCAGCACGCCGGAGCGTAAAAAATGGCTGCCATCCGGGCGCGTTCGGCCGTGACTGGCCACCGGAGGCACGCCCAGCTCGATCAGCGGAATAGTGATGTCGAGATCGTGCAATGACACAATGCGCTGCGGATGTAGCGGTACGTTCACCACCCGCCCGAGATCGTCAGTAAATGACTGAACAGGCCCCGCCGCCTGGACGGTGCAGCCGACCAGCAGCAGCAATGAAAAGATTAAGCGCATATACCCTCTTAACAATTACAAACGATCCCGGCGACGCCAGAGCAACAGTAAAAAGAACGGTCCACCGACCAGGGCAATGACGATCCCTGCTGGGATTTGCAGTGGTGCAAACGCCAGACGACCCACGGTATCGGTCACCAGCACCAGCAACGCACCGATCAACGCACTTCCCCACAGCAGCGCTGTTTGTCCGCCACGCAGCCAGAATCGTGCCATGTGTGGCGCCATCAACCCGACAAAACCGAGGCTACCCACGCAGGCAACACTGGCGGCGGTGAGTACAACCGGCGCGAGAAAACGCAACAACGCCAGTCGGGGTAAACGTACCCCCAGCCCCGTTGCCGTCGCATTGCCAAGCAGCGCCACATCCGAAGCTCGCGCCGTGGCAAATAAGATAATGGCCGCAGGCAACGTCCAGACCAGCGCCACCAGCAGCAGTGGCCAGGTGGCGGCATGAAGGCTGCCCGCCAGCCAGACCAGCGCAGTCTGTACGTCACGGACATCGGCGGTGGTCATAAATACGCCCATTCCCGCTGCAAAGAACCATGACACACCAATGCCTATCAACACGAAGCGAGGCCGGGAGAAATCACGGGCCAGCAGCATCACCAGTGTGGCGACCAGTGCGCCGCCGGCCATTCCCGCCAGGGGCCGCCAGACCAGACTAGCGGACGGGAAAAGCAGCACCAGGGCCAGCACCACCACGCAACTCCCTTCTTTGACACCGATAAGCCCGGGATCGGCCAACCCGTTGCGGGTGATCGATTGCATTGCCGCCCCGGCCAATCCGAGCATCGCCCCGCACAGAAGCGCCATCAGCAGTCGCGGCAGTCGAACATCCCAAACGACATACTGTTGCTGAGCCGTCAACGCCTGAGGATCAAATAACGCCCGTCCGATAGCGGAAGCCGGAACCGGGAGCGAACCCTGCATCACGCCGAACAGCAGTAATGCGATGGCCAACACCGTCAGGCCGAGGCTGTACAGCACGGTTTTGGGACGAATGACACGAGAAAATCCCCCCACCCGCCATGCACGAAGCCCTGCACGCTGCAGCATATCGTTCATTTCAAAAACCTCGACGCAATGAAAATAAACGCCGGAGCACCCACCAGGGCGGTCATGATCCCTGTAGCCAGCTCCTGCGGAGCCAGCACCGTGCGGGCGGCAATATCCGCCAGCAGCAGCAGCGCCGCACCCAGCAATGCCGACGTCGGTAGCATCTGACGAATATCGTCTGTTACCAGACGGCGGATAACGTTAGGTACTAACAGGCCGATAAACCCCAGCGGCCCCACGACGGAGACTGCCGCACCGCACAGCAGCGCAATGGCGATCATCGCCAGCACGCGTATGCGCAGAATGTTCACCCCTAACCCACAGGCCATACGGTCTCCGAGGGCCAGAATATTCAGGCCCGGCGCGATAGCGAGCGCCAGCACCATACCGGCAAGCGACGGGGGAACGGCGCTTTTGACACTTTCCCAACTCAGACCCGCGAGCCCCCCCACCAGCCAGGTGCGCATTGCCAACAGGGTTTGTTCATCCAGAATCAGGATCGCCGCAGTCAGCGATGACACCATGGCCGACAACGCCACACCGCACAACGTGACCTTCAGCGGCGTTAAGCCACCGCGCCCGGCAGATGAAAGCGCCATCACCAACGAAAAAAGTGCCGCAGCACCGCCTGCCGCCAGCAATGGCTGGCTTGCCCCCGTCACGCCAAGCGCGGCACACAACACAACGACAAACGCCGCACCGGCATTCAGCCCCAGAATATGCGGCTCTCCCAGCGGATTACGAATCAATGCCTGCAACAGCACACCCGCAACACCTAACGCCGCGCCGACCAGCATCGCCGCCGTCATACGCAGCAGACGTAAGGAGACAATAATCCGGTGGTCAAAATTTTTCGCATCAAAGTGGAACAGCGCCTGTACGACGGTCTGCGGGCTGATAGTGCGTGCGCCAACACCCAGGTGCACCACCGCCAAAACACACAACAGCAGCGTTAACACGGGGAGCGCCAGCATAAACCGGCCACGGCGACGAGCCTGTGTGGTTGCCATGACCGTCATTGCGCTTGCCCGCCCGGCGCGCGGAACGGCATAAAGAACGGTTTGCCGGTGAGAGGATTCACAGACATCTGCACGTCGACGTCAAATACATGCTTAATCAACTCGGGCGTGCAGTTTTCGCCATCATGCACGACGCCCTGCAACGTCCCCTGCTTGAGGAACACCAGCATGTCCCCGTAATTCACGGCAAAATTCAGGTCATGCAGGACCACAACCACTGTACGGCCATGATGGCGAGTCAGTGAATGCAGCAGTTCGAGGATCTCTACCTGATAGCGCAGATCGAGAAACGTAGTCGGCTCATCCAACAAGATGACCGGCGTTTGCTGTGCCAGCGCCATCGCAATCCAGCAGCGCTGACGTTGCCCACCGGAAAGGCTCTCTACCGGTAAATGCGCAAAATCAGCAGTTCCGGTCAACTGGAGTGCCTGCTCCACGGCGCGTTCGTCATCGTCCGTCCATTGCGAAAGCATGTTCTGCCAGGGAAAACGCCCGCGCGATACCAGTTCGAAAACGGTGAGTCCTTCGGGCACCAATGGGGATTGCGGCAGGATCCCGAGCTGCCGTGAAACCGCTTTGGTGGGCTGCTGATGAATGGCTTTACCATCCAGTAATACGCTGCCACCGTGCGGTTTCAACATACGGGCGATTGTGCTTAACAACGTTGATTTACCCGAGCCGTTCGCCCCCACCAGCACCGTCATTTTACCTTGCGGGATAGTGAGGCAGATATCGTGGACAATGGTGTTATGGCGATAACCCGCAGAAAGCTGTTGTAGTTCAATGCCCGTTCTGTGGGCGGTATTTTCCACATGCTGTGGCATGTTCACTCCTGCGCCGCCGCATGGCAAAGCCTGCATGCGTAACTCTCTAAATAAAAATAAAACTCATTCTCTTTGTGATCTTGCTGGCTTGCACTGTAGTAGTCAAGCAATTACACCCTGTAGTTACATCACTTGTAGCCAACAACTAAAGCACAAATAAAAACCGCTGAAAAATCAATAAAAATCATTCTTTTTCAATGTATTGAAAATTAAATACCCTCAAAAAAAAGACGGTTAAATTGCGGTAAATCGCCTGTAGTTTCTTTTTCATTTTTACGTTTACTACTACAAACGCCCATGATTGAATGATTCTCAATTACACATCTGACGCCAGTAACGCTGGTTTACAGATGGATAAATGCAGGGCTGGCAAGCCGGGCAATGAATTGAATCAACCTGTTTCCCTGCCCATTTTTGGCAGGGTCTTTTGCGGAATAAATAAAATAATGGCTGAGTTAACGACTTACTTTTCGGGGATGAAAGGGCGGGCATTGTGCTCTGCTCTCTTTCTGGGCATGACAACAACATCTACGGTATTCGCAGCGGAGAAAGAGACAACTCCGCCTACAGGGGAAGATACCATCACTGTTCGGGCAGATGCGTCTTCTGCCGATCAGGCCGTAACATCGGGTTACCAACCGCTGAGCTCGTCCACCGCGACGCTGACATCCATGCCATTGTTGGATATTCCACAAGTGGTGAGCACTGTCAGCGATAACGTTCTGGAAGATCAGCATGTCACGACGCTGGACGAAGCGCTGTATAACGTCAGTAACGTTGTGCAAACCAACACATTAGGTGGCACGCAGGATGCGTTTGTCCGCCGCGGCTTCGGCGCAAACCGTGACGGCTCGGTGATGACCAACGGTCTGAAAACCGTGTTGCCGCGCAGCTTTAACGCCGCCACCTCACGCGTAGAAGTGCTGAAAGGCCCGGCCTCAACCCTGTACGGGATTCTCGATCCCGGCGGGCTGATTAATGTCGTCACCAAACGTCCGGAAACGCAGTTTGGCGGGTCGATTTCAGCAACCTCCAGCAGCTTCGGCGGCGGCACAGGACAGTTTGACGTGACCGGGCCGATTGAAGGCACGCAGTTGGCCTATCGCCTGATTGGCGAATATCAGCATGAGGATTACTGGCGTAACTTCGGCACGAATCAGAGCACTTTCATCTCCCCGTCCCTGACCTGGTTTGGCGACAACGCCACCGTCAACGTGCTCTACTCACATCGCGACTATAAAGCCCCGTTCGATCGCGGCACCATTTTCGATCTCAACACCAAACACGCGGTGAATGTGGATAGCAAAACCCGTTTTGATGAGCCGTTTAATATCACCGATGGCGAATCAGATCTGGCGCAGTTGAATGCCGAATACCGCTTCAACAGCGAATGGACAGCGAAATTCGACTACAGCTTTAGCCAGGATAAATACAGCGATAATCAGGCTCGCGTGATGGCTTATGATTCTGCCACCGGAAATCTAACCCGCCGTGTAGATGCCACTCAAGGCTCCACCCAGCGCATGCACGCCACGCGTGCCGATTTGCAGGGCAACGTCGATATCGCTGGCTTTTATAACGAGATCCTCACCGGTGTCTCTTATGAGAACTACGATCTGCTACGCACCGACATGATCCGCTGTAAGAACGTAAAAGGGTTCAATATTTATAATCCTGTCTACGGTACGTTGGGTAAATGTACTAACGTTTCTGCCGCTGATAGCGATCAGACCATTCAACAAGAGAGCTATTCTGCGTATGTGCAGGACGCGCTGTACCTGACCGATAAATGGATCGCCGTCGCCGGGATGCGTTATCAGTACTACACCGAATACGCTGGCAAAGGCCGTCCGTTCAACGTCAATACCGACAGTACCGACCAACAGTGGGTGCCCAAATTCGGTATGGTTTACAAACTGACGCCGTCCGTATCGCTGTTCGGTAACGTGTCGCGATCCTTCATGCCGCAATATTCTATTGCCAGTTATATTGGCGAACTGCCACCTGAAACCTCAACAGCGTATGAAGTGGGGGCAAAATTCGATATCTTTGACGGTATCACCGCCAATATTGCTCTGTTTGATATTGATAAACGCAATGTGCTGTACAACGAAATGATCAATGGCGAAACCGTGGCGAAAACGGCGGGTCGCGTGCGTTCACAAGGCGTGGAAGTGGATGTCGCCGGTTCGTTGACCACCAACACCAATATCATCGCCAGCTACGGTTATACCGCCGCGAAAGTGACGGAAGATCCTGATTACAAAGGTAAGCCGCTGCCTAATGTACCGAAGCATACCGGCTCATTATTCCTCACCTACGATATTCAGAATGCCTTTATGGGTAATACCCTGACGATTGGCGGTGGGGGTCATGGAGTGAGTCGCCGTTCCGCAACCAATGGCGCAGACTATTATCTGCCGGGCTATTTTGTCGCCGATGCCTTTGCCGCTTATAAAATGAAGCTGCAGTATCCGGTCACCTTGCAGCTCAATGTGAAAAACCTGTTTGATAAGACCTATTACACCTCATCCATTGCCACCAATAATCTGGGTAATCAGATTGGTGACCCACGAGAAGTGCAGTTCACGGTGAAAATGGAATTCTGATCTTCTTCATCCATTAACCCTGCCAATTCTGGCAGGGTTTCCCGCTTACTCCACCATTTTAAGATAATTGCACTTGTGCTGTCGCCGCCCCGTTTATACAACCCTAAAGATCACCTGTAATACGATGACGTTTATTTTGTTATGGGCGACTGGGGACCACAATAATGAATGGGATAACATTATGACTAAAACAAAACTGACGCTGCTATTACCTTTATTTTTAGCTGGCTGTTCAATGAGTGACGGGGAATTAAGAAATACCTATGCTCAGCATTATCAGCAGCCTGCGGCTTACGTTGAAGTCTATAAGCAAAAAATAGCCGGCATGGATATTAATGCGCTGGCGCAATATGCCGCCGCAGAAGATAAGAAAAAAATGCGCGGGCAGCCAAGACTGAAAATTGACGAATTCATTACCATTGAGAACGTTCAGGCGAAAGATAATCGGGTAGTCTACGATTATACGCTTTCAGAACGCTGGCTGGCGCTGTCTGCAGATAAACAGCGCGAGAAGCAGAGTAATATGAATAAAGATTTGATCTACCGAACCTGTTCGTTGGAGACGGTACGTCTGGCGCAGGCAAAAGGGCTGGAAGAAGAACATAACTATTACAGTCAGTATCCTGACAAGTTAGCCTTTACCCTGAGAACCAGCGCGCAGATTTGTATGCAAAACGGTTTTACAAAATAGCCGCACTCACTATGCCTGATGCACTGCGCTTATCAGGCCCACAATTTGCACACTGCCGTAGGCCGGATAAGGCGCCAGCGCCGCATCCGGCTAAAAAGAGAGACTCAGAATTTCCAGGATACGCTACCAACAATGCTGCGCTCTGCGCCAAAGTAACAATAAGAAAGCGAGTTGCAGGCCGCGACATAGCGTTTATCGGTCAGGTTGTTAACGTTGAGCTGCGCACTGAGTCCTTTTATACCGATGTTCGTTAAGTCATAACCCACCGCCAGATCCACCAGCGTATACGATGGCAGGGTGTGAGTATTCTGGCGATCGCTGGTAATACCATTAACGTAGCGCACGCCTGAACCCAACGTCAGCCCCTCCAGTGGGCCACTTTTCACATCGTAGCTTAACCAGGTGCTGGCCTGATTGCGCGGTGCATAAACGGCACGCTTACCCTGTTCCTCCGGGCTGCTTTTCTTATAGCGAATATCGGTGTAGGTATACGCCGCCTGCAAACGGAAACTGTCCGTCAGTTGGCTAATAGCTTCCAGCTCCACCCCTTCAGATTCAATTTCGCCAATCGAACGGTACGGATCGGTCGGCTCTTCTTTGGTGGCAATATTGGTCTGATTAATGCGGAACACCGACGCGCTAAACTGGCTATTCAACCCTTCCGGTTCATATTTCAGCCCGGCTTCCCATTGTTTGCCTTTCATCGGTTCCAACAGGTTACCGTTCTCATCAGCAAAACTGGTTGGCGTAAAGGCGGTGGAATAGCTGATGTACGGCGCAACACCGTTATCGAACAAATAAAGCAGAGCAGCGCGGCTGCTAAAGTTATTTTTGTCCAGATCGCTGCGAGTGCCATTTTGCTTATCAATATTCGATATGCTCACCTGATCGTAGCGGCCACCGAGCGTTATACGCCAGCGATCCCATGACATCTGATCCTGCAAATAGTAGCCCGTCTGGCGCAACTTGTGCTTCTCGCGCGCATACATATCGATGTAATCCGGCTTCGCCCCGTACACCGGGTTAAACGCATCGATCGGCGGAAATGCCCCGTAATAGCCGGTAGTATTGTTGCTGCGATCCTGATAATCGATGCCCACCAGCAAGCGATGATTGACCTGCCAGGTATCAAAACTACCATCCAGTTGATTATCCAGGGTAATCGCCGACATTTTTTCGTCTGAGCCGGAATAACCGCGATTAAGCTCTGTTTCATTCAACCAGCCTGCCGCATACACCTGGTTCAGTTCAACGTCGGTATGCAAATAGCGTAACTTTTGCCGCACCGACCAGCCGCTATCAAACATGTGCTCAATGTTGTAGCCGACCATATTTTCACGGCGATCGTATTTGTCGTATTCGTCCTCGCCTTCGTAGAAGGTGTTGGCGATCTTCTGCCCATAGTGTGGCACAACGGTGCCGTCATACGGCAGGCCAGAGTGGCTGCCACCTTCCGGGTCACGGTGCAGATAGGCCATCAGGTCAAGACGCGTCTGATCGGTGATGCGCCAGGTCAGACTGGGCATCAGCGCGTAGCGCTCTTCTTTCAACGGGCCAAACTGCGAATCAGCATAGCGCGTCATTCCACTCAGGCGCGCCGCCACGCGGTCGTTATCGTCCAGCGCCCCGGTGACATCAAACGCGGCGCCGCGCTGATTGTTGTTTCCGGCAAACAGTTTCACTTCTCCGCCCGCATCAAACGACGGTTTACGCGATGTCAGCGCCACGATCCCGCCCGGAGACGATCGGCCGTACAGCACGGAAGCCGGGCCGCGCACCACTTCAATATTGTCGAGAAACCACGGATCGACCACCAGCGAACTGTGCGAGTTGGTGTCGCCCATCATCTTCAGACCATCGAGATAGACGTTATCCAGGCTACCGTCAGAAAAGCCACGCAGCACGATGTAGTCAAAGCGGTTGGAGGCGCCAATCTGATTGCTGTACACCCCCGGCGTATAGCTGACGGCCTGGCGCACGCTGGTTGCACCTTGTTCTTCAAATTGTTCACGGGTAACGATAGAGACCGATTGCGGCGTTTCGATATCCGGTGTGGCAAGCTTGGTTGCCCCACTTTGCATTTGCGAGGTGACAACCACCGTATCGTTTTTTGGTGTTTCCTGCGCCAGCAGAGGAAAAGCCACACTGCCGGTCACCCATCCTACCAGCAGCGCCAACCGAGTCTTCGCGAACATGAACATCTCCCAAGGCATATCTAATTGTAAATGAGAATTATTGCCATTTTTGTATCAGGAGTCGCTATGCCGAATGCCAGGTTGCGTATGCGCAACGCCAAATTATTAATCTGCCACGCGCATAAAACGGGAAAATGGATTAGCAAAGTTTGAGAACATCACCAGGCGGGAAGCCATAGCGACGACGAAAGGCTGTAGAAAAGTTGGTGGCGTGCTGGTAGCCAGACATCCATGCCGCTTGCTGTACGCTATACCCTTCCAACAAATAGCCACGCGCGCGCTCCAGGCGGCAGTCACGCAGGTAGTCAAACACCGAGCAGCCATAGGCCATGCGAAATTTACTGCGCAAACTGCTGGGGCTCATCGCTGCGCGCTGCGCCAACTCGTTAAGCGTGTAGTCATTTTCAGGGGTTTGCTCCAACAGGCGACGCACACTTTCCAGCCGTTGCTGCTCGCCACTGGCAGCGAGGCATGTACCGCTCTCTACCTGACAAACACTGAGACCGTGACCAAATAATTGTAAAATCAGTCCTTCCAGCATCAACTGGCGGGAAACATGGCTAAGCGAGCCCTGCTGCGCATACTGTAATCCGCTGAGTAAAAACCCCGGCACCTGCCAGATAAGCGTTGGCGTCTGGCAGCTTTCCCACTCACGCATAAGGGATTCAAGCAATCCTGTGCGCCATGCCCCGTCAGGATATAACCCAAGTGATAGCGTCCGTAGCTTGCAGTCTGCAGGGTGGCGGGCGCTCATTACCAGGTGTTCACTCAGACGCGAACTAAACGCCATGCCAGAACGTACCACATGTTCCTGCCCGTTGAGCGTCAGTATCACGCAACCTTCCAGCACCACCAGCATATACAAGGGACTACTGTGCCGGGAGGTGGTTTCATACGGTTGCAGCACCTGTACATCAGAGTGTGTGACGCACATCCCGCAAGGGAGCATCATCTCCTCGACTTCCCCTTGCAACACTGCACTGGAACACGGAAGACCCGGTTTTTTCGCCAGCAACGGAAAACGGTAATCGATCCCGTAACGCTCACCAAAGTCCCTAAACTCACTGACGGAGAAGGTGCGGGTAAAACGTCCGGATGCATTCTGGGCGGTGGTGTTGTTCATGCTGTCTTCTGCACAGGAAATGGAATTTGCAACGTACGACTGGTGGCAACATTACCATTACCCGCACAACACAACAATAATAATGAGAATTGTTATCAATATGGTGTTCAGCGGGTTATTTCAGCCAGAGCAGTTCTGCCATGTCAGCCTCAGGCGCAGCTTCTTTTAACCAGCGATACAGCAACTCAATATTTCGAAGCCGGGTTGACGCTTTTGGCCAGACGAGGTAATAGCCGTCTCCTGTCGCGACCGCCTGTTTAAACGGTAACGCCAGCATCCCGGTCTGAATAGCCGTCAGGCTTAATAGCAGATCGGCGACCGCTACCCCATGCCCGCTCATTGCCGCAAGACTCCCCTGTTCCAGGGTATCGAACACTTTGCCACGTGCCAGGTTCAACGCAGGAAATACCCCGGTACGCTGCAGCCACCGACGCCAGTCGCGGCGATCGGCGGAAGGATGAATCAATTCACAGACGGCGATATCACTTTGCGCCTGAGCCTGTAACGCAGGCGCGCATACCGGGATAAGCCACTCCTGAAACAGCAAACGGCTGTCCGTATCCTCACCAAAATAACCATTCCCCAACAGGATTGCACAGTCATACGGTTCGCGACTGAATGCGACGGAGTCGGTGTCCATCCACACGCTGGAGATTTCAATCACCGGCGTTGGATGGGCTTCCCGGAAATGACGCAGCACATCCAGCAGCCAGCGCATGGTCAACGTTGAGGGTGCTTTCAACCGCAGCTCATGACTACTGCTACGGAAAGCATGGCAGGCATGTTCTAAACTTTGAAACCCGACCGTCAGCTGTTGCGCTAACCCCTGTCCTGAAGGCGTTATCTCAATACGGGGGCCGCTACGAACAAACAGTTCGCAGCCAAACCAGGCTTCCAGTGTGCGGATATGACGGCTTACCGCACCAGGCGTGACGTTCAGTTGAATAGCCGCTTTACTAAAGGACCCCAGACGGGCAGCAGCTTCGAAAGCTCTCAGGGCATACAGTGGGGGTAGCGTCATCATCGGCTTCTATGTTGAGTTTTACTCACAGTAGAGCGCAGTTTTATTCGTTTTTCAATGTGACACGCAGGCGGAATACTGATGAAAAATAACGTCAGGATCATCAGATATGAATCTCGCTTTACTGGCTGTATACAGCCTCTCGGTGCTAACACTGTTGCTAACGCCTGGCCCTGTTGTGGCGCTGATTACCGCGACGGCGGTACAGTACGGCTATCGCCAGGCCTTTATGACGCTATGCGGAACGAACGGTGCTTCATTGCTACTGCTCGCGCTTGCTGCGCTGATGCTGGCGGGGGTGGTATCACTCTCTCCTCTGCTGCTGTGTGTGCTGGGTCTCGCCGGATCGCTGTATATCGGCTATAGCGCGTTTTGCAGCCTGTGGGCCAGAAATCAAGCCGCCCGCGAAGACTCTCGTCAGCCGTCTCATGGGGGATTTATCAACGGTTTTCTGATTGGCGTGTCAAACCCGAAAGATATTCTGTTTTTCGTTTCATTCTTTCCACAGTTCATCACCGTTACACATAATTTCGCCACCAGCATGCTGGTACTCACGCTGGTATGGGTCATTTTTGACGTTGCCGTTCTGTCATTTTATATCGTGATTTTCAAACGCTGGATGCCCACGCGGTGTGTCAGATACAGCGTTTTTATCTCATCCCTGTTCCTGCTGGCGGTAGCGGTGTTTGGCATTATCTATAATGTGGCCGCACTGCGGTTACAGATCACAAATTAGCGTCACAAGGGTTCCCCTCGAGGGACCGCCTGTTATTATTCACCATGTAAATACCTTTCAACTCAACCCGAGGCTTTGATGCTGGAGAATGTCATCATCAGATAATCAGTTTGCCGACCTTATCAGGCCGGACTGGTTATCAATGCGCCGAAATCGAATGCGGACACCGCAGTGTGTTTGCACGTTTTGCACATGATGATTAAACAGGTTTTCCAGTATGAATTTATCCCGTCAGGAACAACGTACCTTACACGTTCTCGCCAAAGGTGGCCGAATTGCGCACGTCCGAGATAGCGCTGGCCGCGTCACATCCGTTGAATGTTATAGCCGCGAAGGATTGCTGCTCTGCGACTGCACGCTTGAGGTGTTTAAAAAGCTCAGAACCAAAAAACTGATCAAATCCGTCAATGGTCAGCCCTACCGCATCAACACCACCGGATTAAACAATGTTCGCGCCCAGTTAGATAATCGCTAAGGAGAGAGTGATGGATATTCCCAGAATTTTTACTATTACTGGCGTCAAATACCCGCCACGAAAGATATTGCCCAGGCATGCGGGGGCAGTTCGATGGCTGGAGGTGAACCCAAACGATGACTTTACGCAGGAAGTCAGAGAGCAACTGAGGACGTCACCGGGGCGCCATGTCACCTTCACCCGGGAATATCTCGGCTGGGGAGTATTCGCACTCATGCAACGGTAATTTTTTGCAGTCGGTATAGCCGTATGAGTTATACCGACCTGCAAAGCCGGTACCCGTTACTTCATTAATACTTCAACAAATTTAGCCAACCAGGCAGGATGGGCAGGCCATGCCGGCGCGGTAACCAGATTGCCATCGACGTGCGCCTGGTCAATCCCGATATCGGCATAATGCCCACCGCTCAATCGAACTTCTGGCGCACACGCTGGATACGCGCTACAGGTCCGATTTTCTAACACCCCGGCTGCCGCCAGCAATTGCGGGCCATGACACACAGCGGCGATAGGTTTACCCGCAGAGTTAAAGTCTTGTACCAGTTGAATGACATCCGGATTCAGACGCAAATACTCCGGAGCCCGCCCACCAGGGATCAACAAGGCGTCATAATCCGCCTCGCGCGCATCAGAGAAATTCGCATTCAAGGTGAAGCGATGCCCTGGTTTCTCACTGTAGGTCTGCGCCCCATCAAAATCGTGAATGGCGGTTTGAACATAGTCGCCTTGTTTTTTATCCGGGCAGACGGCATCAACCCGGTGACCGAGCATTTGCAGAGCCTGGAAAGGCACCATCGTTTCATAATCTTCGGCATAATCCCCGACCAGCATCAGAATCTTCTTCATGCACATCCCCCACTCACGGTTATTAATAATGAGAAATAACGGCCATCTTTACTATAGTTCACACGACTCGGGACATTACTAAATACCGCAGAACAATCGGCTGGATCACAGTCTATACAGAGGCCCGTCAGAAGGGCTTTCTGTGAGTTAGATAAAGCAACGTGCATTTAATAAATATAAATT